>CAISKJ010001609.1 GCA_903885885.1 uncultured delta proteobacterium | reverse complement strand
GATCTCGCGGCGGCAGCGGCGCCCAGGGCAACTGCGGCGGCGGCGGCGGCGGCGGCTCCGGCGGGCTCATCTACCTCTACGCGCGCGCCCTCACGGTGGCGGCGGGCTCGACGGTGGGCACCGACTTCGGCGGCGGCGGCTTCTCGGTCGGCGGCGGCGGCCTCGGCGGCCCCGGCGGCCTCGGGCGCATTCGCATCTCCGTGCTCCCCACGAGCTGCTCCCTCGCGCCGGTGTTTCTCCCCACCGTCGAAGACCACCAGCTCTGCGCGCTCACCCCGGGCGCGGGCGTCCCCGGCCAGGCGTACCTTCGTACCTATCCCGACTAGCACTACCGTCGTGGGAGTGACGTCCCACTCGCCCGAACGGGCCCGCCGCCGACCTCGACCCGCGAGGTCATCGCGACGGGCCCGTCGCGTTGGTGGCGCGCCCGTCGCCGAACGACGCCTACGGGCTCGGGCGCAGCCCCGCGACGACCACCTGGTTGCGCCCGCCGGCCTTCGCTTGATAGAGCGCCCCGTCGGCGCGCGCGAGGCCGCCTTCGGGGCCGTCGCTCTCGGTGAGGTCGCAGAGGCCGAAGCTCGCGGTGACCGCGAGGCCCGGCGCGATGCGCCCCCAGTCGTCTCCCTCGATCGCGGCCCGCGCGCGCTCGCACACCCGCGACGCCGCGGCGAGGTCGCAGCCGACGACGGCCAGCACGAACTCCTCGCCGCCGTAGCGCGCCACGAGGTCGCCCGCGCGCGTCGCGCCGCGGAGCAGCTCGGCCACCCGGCGGAGCACCGCGTCGCCCACCGCGTGCGAGAAGCGATCGTTGACGCGCTTGAAGAAGTCGACGTCGACGAGCGCCGCGCAGAGGGGCCGCTGCTCGCCGCGGGCGAGGGCGTACGAAGCCCCGAGCCACTCGTCGAGGGCGCGGCGATTGGCGAGGCCCGTGAGGGGATCCTCGCGCGCCACGCGGCGGAGGCGGGCGGCCTCGGCCTCGGCGTGCTCGGTGCGCATGCGAACGGCCATCGTGCGCGCCCGCTGCTCCGTGCCCGCGTGGGTGAGCCGCTTGTCGGCGCTGTGGAAGCGCTTGAAGTTCGCCAGCGCGCCGGCGAGGTCGCCGCGCCGCTCCGCCACCTCCGCGGCCATCGCGTAGCACTCCGACGCCATGCGCAGGATGCCGCGCGCCTCGGCGTCGGCCAGGGCGGACGCGATCCACCCGTCGGCGCCCGTGAGATCACCGCGGCAGAGGCACAGCCGCGCGTGGTGGATGCGGGCGTTGATCCAGTCGTTGTTGGTCTTGCGGTCGCCCCGGGTGCGGTCTCCCTCGGCGAGGGCCGCCTCGGCTTCGTCGAAGCGCCCGAGGTACGCGAGCGCCACCCCGAGGTTGCCGCAGTTGATCGCCACGGCGCCGACGGCCCCGAGCTCGCGGTTGAGCCGTCGCGCCTCCCGCGAGAGCGAGGCTGCACGTTCGAAGGTCTCGCGCGCCGCCGCGTCGTCGCCCTCGGCGGCGAGCGCCTCGCCGCGGTCGACGCAGCGCGCGGCGAGGTTGGTGTGCGCGCGCGCGAAGCGCAGGAGCGACCCCGGCGCGCCCGTCGCGGCGAAGGCGCCTGCCTCCGTGAGGGCCTTCAGGTCCCACTCCATCGCGGCTTCGACGAGCCCGAGGTCGGCCAGCACGACGCCGAACATCGTGAGGCAGTCGACGCGGTGCTGTGGCTCCCCGCCGTCGCGCAGCGCGGGCCACGCCCGCTCCACGGCGCGCAGGGCCGCCCCCGGATCGCCCGAGAGGTACTCGAGCCGCGCGCGGGCCACGTGGGTCGCCCCGCACGCGTTGGCGTCGCCCGAGAGCTCCGCGAGGCGCTCGGCCTCGGTCACATACGCCGCCGCATCCGCGGGCCGCTCCGACCGCAGCGCGGCGATGCTCGCGTCGACGAGGAGGAGCGCGGCCTCCGCCACCCGTCCGCAGCGCTCCGCCTCGCGTGCGAGGGCGAGGGGCGAGGCCGCGACGGGTTCATCGGGGCCGTCGTGCGGCCACGGCCCCACGGATCGAGGGCGCGCGGTCGCGGGGCGTGTGGTGAGTCTCGGTGTGCTCATCATCGGGGGCCAATGGCGCCCTCTCGCGGCGAGGGCGTTGCCAACGTCAACGGCGCTCGGCCCACAGGGCTTGAGCGCGTTCACCCCGGGCGCGGCGTCACCGGCGCGGAGGTCGAGCGCGACCACGGTCGTCCCCATGAATCGTTCGATCGTCGCGCGCGCCCGAGCTCAACGAGAAACCTGCGCGGCGTAGCGCGACGGTAGTAGGTTGATGGTCTTGATATTGACATAGATGAACGACCCATTGCGCGGGTTGATGGCGGAAGTGCGCCTGCGCCGGTATCGACAGGGCGGACCATGGGAAGCCCGCTGCGCTCACGCACGGGTGAGCACGACCTTCGGGCCGTGGTGGAGAAAGGCCTCGGGCGCTTCGTCGAAGCGCGCGGTGAGGGTGGTCACGCGCGAGGGGCGCAGGCGACCGTCGGCGATGAGCGCGAGCACCGCGGGGAGCTCGGCGCGGGAGCACACGCGCGACGTGTGAAAATGAACCCCGTTGAAGAAGGCCGGGAGCAGCGGAAACGGCGTGCGGCGCGCGAAGTAGATCCCGACGCTGGTGACGTCGCCGCCGGGCTCGGCGGAGAGCACCGCCGCGGCGAGCCCGTCGGGTTCGGCGCTCGCGTCGACGGTGATGGGATAGGCCCCGTCGCGCTTGCGATAGCGGTCGTCGATGGCGCGGGCGCCGAGGCGCTCGGCGAGGGCGAGGCGTGCGCGGTCGTGATCGAGGTAGTCGACCCGCGTGCTGCCGAGGGCGAGGGCGCAGAGCACGGCGTAGAGCCCGACGCTCGCGGCCTCGCCGCCCACCACCAGCACCGGCGCGCCGGGGCGCTTCGCGAGGAAGGGCGCCACCGTGCGGTGCCCGTCGGCCACGTTGTCGCCCGCGCTGGCGAGCTCCAGCGGAGAGACGTCGGGCGCGGCGAGCAGCATCGCGTCGGCGAAGGGGACGCGTACGACGTCGGCGAGCACGCCGCCCCAGGCGCCGCGCCCGAGCCCGAAGGACGCGCCGTGCGGCACCGCGGTGCAGCTCGCCGTAACGCCCCGACGGCACGCGTCGCAGTCGCCGCAGGAGATCTGAAAGGGCACCACGACCTTGTCGCCTGGAGCGCACCCGCGCACCGACGCGCCGACGGCGATCACCTCGGCGACGCACTCGTGGCCGAAGGGAAAGGGCGGGCCGAAGGGGAGGCTGCGGAAGGGCGCGGGCCAGCGGGCGCGGAGGCCGTGAAGTACGCGGCTGCGGAAGGGCGCGCGGCCGTGCACGAGGGCCGCGTCGAGGTCGCAGCGGGCCACGGCGAGGGCGCGCACGAGCGCGGCCTCGGGGCTCTCCAGCGTGGGAGGCGAGGCTTCACGATACGCGAGCCGTCCTGCGCCTTCGAAGACGAGGTGTCGCATCATGCGCCTCCGAGGAGCGTGGGGAGCAGCGACTCGATGCGCGCGCGGAGGGTGTCGGGCGCGCGGAGCGATCCGCGGTGGTGAAAGGCCGCGGCGACGGCGTGGGCGTGGCGGAACTCGTCGTTCGCGAGGGCCACGCGATCGGGGGAGGGGCCGAGGTCGCCGGCGACGAGGAGGTCGAGGCGACGGCGCGCGCCCAGGGCGGTCTTCGCCGGGAGCTGCCGCGCGCACTGGCACGCAGCGTTGACGTTGACCACGCCGCAGCGGGCTTGAACGAACGCGCCGAGGCGCGCCCGCGCGCGGCTCAGGCGCTGACGAAAGGCCGCGTGGGAGATCTCGCAGAGCGCGGCGCCCTCGGCGGCGTCGAAGCCCAGGAGCTCGACGAGCACGAGCGCGAGGCGCTCCTCGCGTTCGAGGGTGAGGAGCATGCCCCATAGGCGTTAAGCGACAGGAGCTCTTGTGGTAGTTCGGGGGCGTGAACGAGAACCCGATGAGCTCCGCGGGCTGGGCGACGCTCCAGTCGTTGTTGCCGAAGAACTGGGCGCAGCGCGCCGAGGAGTTGCGGCTCTG
>CAISKJ010001608.1 GCA_903885885.1 uncultured delta proteobacterium | reverse complement strand
GAGGTGCGCCTCGACCTCGTGCTCCCACACGTCGTCGAGCACGTCGGCGAGGTCGTCGCGAAAGAAGATCGCCGTGCCCAGCGCGGCGTCGACGCCGAGCGCCTGGTTCATCGCGCGCAGCGTGTCGACGAGGCCCGCGGCGTCGAAGCCCCGCGCGGCGAGGTAGCGCGCGAGCACGTCGTAGCGGGGCGGCAGCGCGATGAACGCGAAGCGTCGGCGCAGCGACTGGTCGGCCGTGGTGATCGCGCGCTGCGAGGCGTTGAGGGTGCCGATGACGTACACGTCGCGGGGCACCACGAGCTCGGTGCCGCTCGCGAGGCGCACGGGCTGGGCGCGGTACTCGAGCGCGTGCAGGGCCTCGCCCATGACGCGCGCGAGGTCGGTGCGCTGCATGTCATCGAGGAGCAGCACCGAGGCGCCCTGCGCGGCCCCGTGGCGCGCGAGAAACTCCAGGAGCCGCCCCGGGACGTGCGCGCCGCCCTCCTGCCACTCGACGAAATCGGCGTACCGATAGCCCGCGTGGAGGGGCAGCTGCTCGACCAGGCCGCTCGTCGCGAGGTGCCGCGCGAGGCGCTGCGCGAGGAAGGTCTTTCCCACGCCCGTGGCGCCCGTCACAATGGCCTGGCCCTTGCGCCGGATGGCCTCGACCCAGCGGCGCAGCTCGTCTTCGCGAAAGCCCGTGTCTTCGGCGCACTGCGCGAGGGTGTAGTGCTCGACCGCGGGCGCGAGCACGTCGTCGCCGAAGGGCAGCGTGGCGATCGCCGACGCGAGGGTGCGCCCCATGGCGGCCTCGATCATCGGGGCGACGCCGTTCTCCGCGGGCTCGGTGCTCGGCCACGGCGCGGGCGGCGCGCTGGTCACGCGGACGAGGCGCGGGGCCTCTTCGTCGCCCACGAGCACGTCGTCGGCGCGCTCCATCCGCACGGTCGGCGCGGTGAAGGTCGACGCGCGGCCGTCGGGCGCGGGGCGCGGGGGCAGCGGCGTCTCGCGCACGAGCGTGGCGGTGGCCGACTGGACGTCGTCTTCGACGCGGGCGTGAATGCCCGAGATGGGCACGTCGAGCTCCGACTCGACCCAGCGCGGGTCGACGCGCACGAGGGCGCGCGTCCACGTGGGCTGCGACACGGCGCGCTCGCCGGGGTCGAACCAGTCGACGTCGACGCGGTGCGGAAAGGCCTCGCCCGGCGAGAAGCGGTAGGTGCCCGTAACGCGGCCGATGCCCAGCACCTGCGCGGTGCCGCGCGCGGCGACGAGGAGCGTGCCGGCGGGCGCGTGGGCGAGGCCCCAGAGGCACTCGAGGCCGCAGTCGCGGTAGTCTTCGTCGTCGCGCGAGAGCTGCACGAGGCGGGCGTCGAAGGCGTCGCGCGAGAGCGCCGCGAGGTCGCCGAGCTCGGGCCACGCGAAGGCCACGGACTCGTCGGCGAGGCACTTGAACCACCGCTGCGTGCGGTCGCCCGGGGTGACCTTCCAGCACGCGAGGTCGCGGGTCTCCGCGAGGGCGCGCTGGGCGCGCTCCCACGGCTCTTCGAGGAGCTCGGGCGCGTACGCGACGAACCAGCGCGCGAAGAGGTCGAAGACGTCGCAGGGCGGGTGCGCCTCGTCGCCCGCGGCGCTCAGCACGGCGCCGTGATCGCTCAGAAACGCGGCGAGCGCGTCGTTGACCTTGGGGTACGTCTCGAGCCGCGGCGACCACGGGATGCCCGTGAACGCGCGCAGCGAGGCGAGGGCCGCGGCGTTGACCACGCGGTACGTGTCGGGCACGAGCGCGTTCAAGATGGGCGACAGGAGCGACGACTGAAAGCCGCGCACCTCGGGGTGCTGCACGTAGCGGTCGCACACCTCCTGCAGTCGGTCGGGGCAGAGCATGCAGCGCTCGATGAACTGCACCGTGGCGTACGTGGCCACGGGCCAGTCGCCGCTCAGCGTGAGGCCCTCGTCTTCGAACCACGCGCGCACGTCGAGGGAGAGCGTCGACGAGGGGTGCAGCCAGCGGCCGCGCTCGCGGTTGGCGGCATTGTCCGCGTAGGGGAGCAGGCCCTCGAGCACCGCGTCGGTGTGCGGCGCGTTCTTCGACCGCAGCGCCAGAACGCGCGCCCAGCGCAAGCGGGCGGCATCACGCACGTCGAGCCACGCCTGGCGCCGCACCCGCGTCGCGGCCGTCGACCAGCCGGTCGCGAGAAACTCCCGAAACGTCGTATCGAAGTCGTACGCGCTCATCTCAACGGTGCGTCGCTCGCAGGCGCTAGAGCCTCGCGAGCGCCGACGATCGCGCACGACCGCCGACCCTTCGCCTCGTCGTCGAAGCTATCACCGAACGCGCGCCGCGCAGTCGATCAATTTGCCCGCGCGCCTCGCGTCGCTTCAGGGGCCTCGGCGCGACAGAAACTCGTGGTTGAGCGCGACGACGCGCCCCACGCCGTCGCGCCACCGGACGATCATCTGCGTCGGCGGCGCCACCCCGGCGGGCGCGGGCAGCGCGCGAAACGACGTGGTGCGCCACTCGAGGTACCAGTCGCCGGGCTCCGTCGCGACGGGGCGCCCCTGGCGGCGGCACTCGGCGTGGGAGAGCACGCGCACGTCGGTGGCTTCGAAGCCGCGCGCGTCCATGAGGTCGAAGAGGCGCGCGTGCTGGGCCACCGCGGCCTCGCGCGAGAGCGTGGTGTTGTCGCGCGCGCTCGCGACGGCGTCGTCGAGGAGGGCGCGCACCTCGCCCGCGGAGCGCGCGCTCACGGCGCGCACGTACCGTTCGAAGAGCGCCACGGCCTCGTCGCGGTGTGCGTCGAGGGTGACCTGCGTGGGGCGCCCCGCGAGGCCGCAGCGCGCCGAGGGGCAGGCCTCGGGCGCGACGGACGCGCCGTCGGGGCCCACCGACGCGAGGTGGAGCTCGGGGTCGACGGCGACGCGCGCCGCGGGCGTGAGGTCGAGCGCGCGGGTCGACGGCTGCGGTGAGGCAGCGTGGGCGCACGCGACGAGTGTGATGGAGAGAGGAGTGAGACTGCGGAGGAGGGCGGGGAGCGACCGCGGCACGCGAGGGAATGTACCCCGTCGCGGAGGCCGCGGCGCGGGCGATCAGTGACCGACGACCTTGCCCTGGAGGAAGTACGCGATGAGGAGGGCGTAGAGGGCGATCGACTCGATGAGGGCGAGGCCGAGAATCATCGGCGTGCGGATCTTGCCGTCGGCGCCGGGGTTGCGGGCGATGCCGTCGAGGGCGGCGGCGGCCACGCGGCCCTGGCTGAGGGCGGCGCCGAGCGCGCCGAGGCCGATGGCGAGGCCGGCGCCGAGGGCCGAGGCGCTCTGCGCGTCGAACGCGTTCGAGCCCGGGCCCGCGGACTCCTGCGCGAAGGCCGAGAGGGTGAACAGGGTGACGAGCAGGGCGCTCGAGGTGGCAACGATCTTCTTCATGACTGTACCGTCTCTTTCTGTCGTTCGATGCGGTCGATGGCCGCTTGAAAACCGGGGGGTCGGGTGGGTGTGTGCGAGGGGGGTCTCAGTGCGCGGCGCCCGCGTGGGCGTGCTCGCCCTCGTGGCCGTGCGCGTGGTCGCCGTGGTCGTCGTGGTGCTCGATGGCGAGCTGGATGTAGATCGTCGCGAGGAGGCAGAACACGTACGTCTGCAGGGTGACCGTCAGCACGCCCAGGAGCATGATGGGGAGGGGCACCAGGAGGAACACCAGGCTCGTGAACACGCTCACGAGAAGGTGGTCGACGAACATGTTGGCCACGAGACGAACCGCGAGGGAGAACGGTCGCACGAGGTGCGAGACGATCTCGAGGGGGATCATCAGGGGCGCCAGCGCGGGGATGGGCCCCACGAAGTGCTTGAAGTACGCGAGGCCCGTGCGCTTGAGGCCGTAGTAGTGCGTACAGAAGAAGATCACCAGGCCGCAGGCGAGGGTGACGTTGAAGTTGCTCGTCGGCGGCGAGAAGCCGGGCACGAGGCCGAGCAGGTTCGAGAAGAAGATGAAGAGCGCGCTCGTGCCGATGATGGGGAGGAAGTACCGCGCGTCGGCCTTGCCCAGCGCCTCGCGGAGCATGCCGTAGAAGGTCTCGACGAAGTTCTCGAGGAACGACGACGGGGTGAGCTCCCCTTCGGGCACGATGGCGTCGGCGGTCTTCGCGATCTTGCTCTTGAGCACGAGGGTGAGCACCATCACCAGGGCCACCGCGAAGATGGCGAGGGTGGTGTACTCGAGCGTGACGGGCGTGTTCGCGGGGTACGAGAAGTGATTCGGGAGCTCCGCGAGCTGGTAGTCAGCCGGGCACTCGCCGCCCGTGACCAGGGGGACCGACTCGCCCGCGGCGTTCACGCATCCCAGATGGTTGAACATGGCCCACAGCCCCCGAAAGTTCGGCAGGGCGAGGAGGTACGTGAACCATGACGTATGGTCGGGCATCGCGATCGTTTCCTTACTGATTCCCGTCGTTGGGGGGTTCGTCGCCGCCGGTGGACAGACCACCCACGACGATGGCGAACACCACCGCGGTGAAGCCCACCATGAAGCCCTCGTGGTGCAGCCACGGTCGGCTCACGAGGTAGCCCGCCAGAATGAAGAACCCCAGCGCCTTGGCCACGTAGAGCACCGCCGCCGGGCCCTTCGTGCCCGCGGGGGCCTTCGAGTCGATGAGCCGGATCACCAGCTGCGCGAGGGCCCAGAAGTTGGCCGTGCCCAGCACCGTGCCCACCACCGCGCCGAGCGCCGCCCGCGGACCGCCCAGCCACAGCGCCCCCAGCGCGGCCACGGCACCGAGCGCGCCCGCGGCGACGGCGATGCGACGCACGATGACGTTCTCGATGCTCAAGGTCTCACCGGTGGGGTGCAGCGCGGTCACAGGGTCTCATCTCTCGGAGGCACGCTTCGGGTCTGTAGGCGCTTCGGGCGGGTTGTTGAGTCGATCCATGCGCTCCATGAAGCGCCACATCTGTCGAAACCCCGCCGCGGCTCCGATCACGACCCCCAGAATCAGAAAGGTCGGCTCGGTCTTGAAACGCTGATCGGCCCATCGCCCACCAGCACCCGCAATCACCACGGAGAGCACCATCTCGATCCCCAGCGACAGTCCAGCGAACTCTCGCGCGGGAAGCTTCATGATCGCACCAGCACGGAGCGCGTCGTCCGCGTCGATGCGGGGTCAAGACGGCGCGCGGCTTCTATCACCCACGGTTGTTGGGGGTCAAGCCATGCGCGCGTCCATAACCCCCGAAAAACTTTCGCCCGTCGCGCGGTGGACTTCATCGCACAAACTCGTCGGGCTCGGGGTGCGCGTCGGGCCCCGCGGCCTCGAGCTGTGCGCGCGCGAAGGCCCCCGTCTTTCGCAGGGCCTCGTACACCACGATGGAGACCGCGTTGGCGAGGTTGAGCGAGCGCACCGCGCCGATCGTGGGGATGCCGTACACCTCGCTCGGGTAGCGCTCGAGCACCTCGCGCGGCAGCCCCGACGACTCCTGCCCGAACACCAGCGCGTCGCCCGGCTGGAAGTCGGCCTCGAGGTAGCTCCGGGCGCCCGTCGCGCTGAAGAGCCGCACGCGGCCCGTGCGCGCCTGCTCGTGGCGCAGCGCGAAGGACCCGAAGTCGGGGTGCTGGTGCAGCTCGACGAGGTGCCAGTAATCAATCCCCGCGCGGCGCACCGAGCGCTCGTCGAGGCGAAAGCCCAGCGACCCGACGAGATGCAGCGGGCTCTGCGTGGCGGCGCACAGGCGCGCGATGTTGCCCGTGTTCTGCGGGATCTCGGGGTTGACCAGCGCCACGTGAAAGGGCGTCGCGGGCCTCGGTGCGCGGAGCTTGGGCTGCATCGTCGGAGACCGTGCGGGTAACACACGCGCGCCGTGACCGCCAGATGGGCGTGACGGGCGCCGGGGAGGCTGTGATAGTCTCCCGCGCGCTCATGCGTGCCCTTGTGCGTTCCCCACTGGCCGCGGCGTCGCTCCTCGCGCTGTCGCTCTCGCTGCAGGCCCGCGACGGCCGCGCCGACCCGATGGACCTGTCGCTCAACCGCTTGAGCTACTACAACGACACGCCCTGGGTGGGCGGCGGCGTCAACTACGACCCCGCGCGGTGGCGCTTCAACGGCGGCTGCGGCACCAGCGCCACGAGCGGCGCGGGCGGCCAGGCCTTCGCCCAGTGCTACGCCGACAACCAGCGCTGGGCCAACCTCGTGAACCAGCTCGGCGTGGCCCTCGCGCCGGGCCTCTCGGCCCCCGCCATGACGCTGGGCTTCAGCGGCTTCTACGTGGGCTACGAGATGTCCGTGTCGAACCTCCAGAGCGAGGACGACGCGTGGCGCCGCGGCACGCAGGGCGGCCTCACGAGCCTCGTGGGCACGGGCACCGCCGCCTCGCGCGACCGCGGCGACACCAACAGCTTCGTGTCGCGATTGCACGTGCGCAAAGGCCTCCCGCTGGGCTTCGAACTCGGCACGCAGGTGAGCCACCTGCACTCGAGCAACATCTGGGCGATCGGCCTCGACCTGCGCTGGTCGCTCTTCGAAGGCTTTCGCCGGGGTATTGGTTACCTGCCCGACTTCGCCATCCGCGGGTCGGTCAACACCATGGTGGGCCAGCAGCAGATGAGCCTCACCGTGGTGGGCCTCGACGCCATGCTCTCCAAGCGCTTCACCCTCGGGGGCCAGGTGCGCCTCACGCCCTTCCTCGGCGGGCAGTACCTCATGATCCTGGGCGACTCCGGGGTCATCGATTTCACCCCGACGCGCAGCGCCTTCAACGAGTGCCCGCGGCAAGAGATCCGGTACGTGCCCGACGCGCGGCCCCCCACCGACCCGCTGCGGTCGCCCAGCGGCCTCGTGGGTCAGCTGCAGTGCGGCACCGGCGGGCAGACGGCCGCGCCGGGCCTCCCCGGCGACCTCAACGACACGCGCAACAGCGGCGTCTTCGCGGCCATGCGCATCCAGCACGCCCGCATGATCGCGGGCCTGCAGCTCCAGTGGGAGATCTTCACCGTGTCGGGCGAGTTCGCCTTCGACATGATGCCCCCGAGCTTCTTTCGCACGCCCTCCAACAGCGCGGGCCTGCCCTCGACCGCGCCCGCCGTGATGGGTCAGCCCGCGCCGCCCACGCCCATCACCCTCAACGACTACCGCCAGTGGACCACCACCGTCGCGGTGGGCCTCACCTTCCAATAACCCCTATCAGCCCTCACGTCGGCGCGCGCTTCCGCCCCGCGTGCGGTGTGTCAGTATCGCCGCCTCCTTCGTGACCTGTTCGGGAGCGTCTACGATGTACACCGACCGCCTCGTCGGCCGGAGCGACCTGCTGTCTTCGCTGCAGTCCCTCTGCGCGCGCGGCGAGCGCCTCGTCACCCTGGTGGGCCCGCCCGGCGTCGGCAAGACCTGGCTCGCCCGCGCCTTCACCCAGGGCCCCCGCGCCCCCGTCGCCGCGGCCCTCGGCGAGGGCACGCCCGTCCCCTGGTGCAACGTCGCCGCCGCGCGCGACCGCGACGACACGCTGCGCGCCCTGTCCGTCGCCCTCGAGGCCCCCCTCGTGCGCGACGACGCCCTCGCCCACCTCTGCGCCACGCTGGTGCTCCGCGGCGGCCTGCTCCTCGTGCTCGACCACGCCGACCCCGCCCTCGCCGCGCTGCGCGCGATGGTGCCCGCGCTCCTCGCCGCCTGCGACGAGCTGCGCGTGCTGGTCACCGCGCGCGAGCCCCTCGACGTCGAGCACGAGGCGGCCGTCGAGGTCACCGCCCTCAGCGAGCCCGACGCCGCCGCCCTGTGGCGCGCCGTGCGCGACGCGCCCGCGGGCCCCGACGACGACGCCGCCCTCGCCCTCGTCGGCCGCGTCGCCCTCGCCGTCGAGCT
>CAISKJ010001607.1 GCA_903885885.1 uncultured delta proteobacterium | reverse complement strand
GGCCGCGCACCACGCCGCGGCGGTGCGCGGGAAGCCCGCCGCGCGCGCGGTGTAGAACTGCGCCCCGGGGGCGTACATGGCGCCCGCGCCCCGGCGCGTCGCGGGGCGCCCGCCCGCCGCGCGGCCCTTGTCGAGGATCACCACCGAGGTGTTTGCGTCGCGGAGTGCTCCCGCCGCCGCGAGGCCCGCGAGGCCCGCGCCGATCACCACGCAGCCGTGCGAGCTCGTTTCGTTGCGCATGCGTGTGCGATGCCCGCTGCGGGGGCGGCGGTTGCGCTCACAGCCCGCGCGACGACTCGGGGCGCAGCCGCACGTTGCCCTCGATGGCCGCGTCGAGGAGCGCCACGATGCGCGCGCGGTCGTGCGGGAGGCGACCGCCGAGGGGGAGGTAGTTCGACGCGTGGTTGGTGCGAAACACCGCGTCGGTGGGCGACGCCTCGGCCACGAAGGTGCGCAGCTCGCGCAGGAGCTCGGGCACCGCGGGCAGGGCGAAGCGGCCGCGTTGGACGAGCGTGGCGAGCGGCGTCTCGGGCACCACGGTGAGCGTGAGGGCCGAGACGAAGGCCGGGTCCATCGCGGTGGCGAGGCGGGCCGAGGCGCGCGCGTGCGCGTCGCTGCGCTCGGTGCCCCCCGCGCCCAGGAGGAAGATCACCGAGAGCGCGACGCCCGCCTCGCGCGCGATGCGCGCGGCCTCGACGTGCGCGGCGAAGTCTTGCCCCTTGGCGATGCGCTTGAGCGTCACGTCGTCGCCCGACTCGGGGCCCACGTAGAGCAGCGAGAGGCCCGCGGCGCGCAGCGCGGTGAGCGCCGCGAGGCCCTTGTCGGTCACGTTGCGCGCCATCGCGTAACACGACACCCTGCGCAGCGCAGGGAAGGACGATCGACACGCCTCCAACAGCGGGAGCCAGTGCTCCATGGGCATGGTGAGCGCGTCGCCGTCGGCCACGAACACCTTCTCGACGCGCGCCCCGTAGCGCGCCCCGGCGGCGCGCACGTCGTCGAGCACCTCGTCGAGCGCGCGCACGCGGAAGGTCTTCTCGCGGTACATGTCGCAGTAGACGCACGCGTTCCACGAGCAGCCGATGGTGGCCTGCACGATGTACGCGTCGGCCTCGCTGGGCGGGCGGTAGAGCTTGCCTTCGTAGCGCATCGCGCGCGGTTGTATCGCACCGCGCGCGCGAGGCCATGGTCGCGCTGCTCGGCGCGTGAAGGCTCACGTTGGATCGTGTCGCGAGCAGGCGTCTCACGTCGAGGCCGCGCGTCAGCGCCGGAACACCGAGTCGATGATGCCGCCGATGATGCGGTTTCCCAGGGTTGCCCCCGCGCCCATCACCACGCTCTGACCGAACTGTCGCCCGACCTGCTGCACCGCCGCGCCCATGCCCGACGCGGGCGCTGGCGGCGGCGGCGCGTGGTGCGCCGTCGCCGTGGGCTGCGCGATGCGAAGGAGCGCCTCGAGCTCGCCGTGGTCGAGCCACACGCCGTGGGTGGCGCAGTGGTCGATCTCGAGCCCCTGCGGAATGTTGTGCTTCTGCATGGTGTGCCCGCAGACGGGGCAGGCGACGGGGTGGTGCGGCATAGGGGGGACTCTACCGGTCCGGCGGGCCGCCGCTCTGCGCGAAGAGACGAACGCACGGGTCGAAAGCGAGCACACCTTCTGGCACCGTTGGCGCGCACGTCGATGCCGAGGTGAGGCCCACAATCGACGGGTGTTCACCGGGCGGTGCCCAGCGCATCGCGGGCGATCCCGAAGGTCGTCGGGCATCAACGGATGCAGGAGCGCTCGACGCGCGGGGAGGCGTCGTCCCAGGTCACCGCAAGGGGGATGGAGGAGGGCGCCGCGCAGGTAGTCCAGGTCGCCGACGACGGCGGGTAGAGCGACCCCTCGGCGCGACGTACGAAGCGCGTCGGGAGCGTGAACGCCTCGCACGCACCGGGCAGCGCACTGTCAGGGGCGACGCTGGCGAGAAAGAAGAACCCGAGCTGGTGGTCGGTCAGCGCGAGGGCGCCGCCCGCGCGAGGAATGAGCCCGCGCACCGTAGGCGCTACGGTGCCTTGAAAATACCGGTGGTCTCCGAGCGTGGCGCCGTCGGTGTCGAGGGCTTCGAGGTACGCCACGGGCCCGCGGTCGTGGGCGTAGGTGCCTCCGAAAAGGATGCGTCCGCCCGAGACCGCGAGGCCGCCCATCTGACCGCCGAAGAGGCGCGTGTTGGGGATGTCGCGCCAGGTCCACCAGCGTTGGTGCCCGCTCGCGTCGAGGAGCGCCACCACGAGGCCGTTGGTGCGCGCAGAGATCGTCGCGTCGTTGGCCGTCCCCGCGAGCACGGTGAGGCCGCCGGGGAGGCTGGCTGCGTGGGTGGGGATCATCGGCGGCGACCAGACCGCGGGCGCGAGTTCGAAGTCCGTCGCGCGCAGCAGCGGACGACCGATCTCCGGATGGAAGGTGAACAACATCAGTGAGCCGTCACCCGGGGTCGCGAGCCCCTCCACCTGCGGCGCGCGCGCGCCGCGGGAG
>CAISKJ010001606.1 GCA_903885885.1 uncultured delta proteobacterium | reverse complement strand
CCTGCTCACCGAGGGCGACCGCTCGGGCGCGCGCCTCGTGGCCAGGTCCATCGTCTCGTCGCCGCTGCTGGGCGTGATCGCGCGCGCCCTCGGCGTGCGCTGCGAAGAGACGCTGACGGGCTTCAAGTGGATCGCCAACCGCGCCCTCGAGGTCGAGGCCGCCACGGGCGAGCGCTTCGAGTTTGGCTACGAAGAGGCCCTCGGGTACAGCGTGTCGACGCTCGTGCGCGACAAAGACGGCGTGAGCGCCGCCTACGTGATGGCCGGCCTCGCGGCCTCGCTCAAGGCGCGTGGGCAGACCCTGCTCGACCGCCTCGAGGCCATTCACCGTGAGTACGGCTACTTCGTGTCGGGGCAGCGCAGCGTCACGGCGAAGGGCGCCGACGGCATGCGGGCCATCGAGGCCACCATGGCGGCCTTTCGCGCGCAGCCGCTCACGGCGCTGGGCGGCAACCGCGTGGTCGCGACGCGCGACTTCCGCGACGGCACGCGCACCGACGCCGAGGGGAGGGGCACCGCGTTGGGCCTGCCCCCGTCGAACGTGATCGCATACGACCTCGCGGGCGGCGGCCGCCTCATGCTGCGCCCGAGCGGCACGGAGCCCAAGATCAAGTTCTACTTCGACCTCTGCGAGACGCTCTCGGCGAGCGACTCGTACGAGGCCGGCGCGGCGCGCGCGCGGCAACGCCTCGACGCCGCGGTGATCGAGCTCACCGAGGCGTCGCAGGCGCGCGGCGGCCTGTAGTCAGTTGCCCGTGAAGACGGGCGCGCGGCGCTCGGCGGCGGCTGCGAGGCCCTCGCCGAGGTCGCGGCTCGCGTAGCTCTCGGCCTGGTGGTGCGCCTCGGCCTCGAGGGCGCGCGTGAGGGCTGCGCGGTCGACGCCGAGCTCGCGCTTGAGCGCGCGCACCGCGAGGGGCCCGTTGGCGGCGATCTGCTGCGCGATCGACTGCGCGCGCGGGAGCACCGCGTCGCCCGGCAGCGCTTCGAGCGCCAGGCCGATGCGCGCGGCCTCGGCGCCGTCGAAGCGGCGGCCCGTGCACAGAAGCTCCGCGGCGCGTTGGGCGCCTACGCGACGCGGCGTGAGGTAGGTCGCGCCCATGCCCGGGTGCAGGCCCAGCTGCACGAAGTTGAGCGCGAGCTTCGAGGCCTCGTCGACGACGAGGAGGTCGCACGCCATCGCGACGCAGAGCCCAGCGCCGATGGCCGGGCCGCGCACGGCGGCGATGACGGGGACGTGCAGCTCGACGAGGCGCAGGTAGCGCGCATAGAAGCGCAGCATGAAGTCGCGCGAGGCGTCGTGGCCGGCGCTGCGCAGCTTCTCGAGCATCTTGAGGTCGCCGCCGGCGGAGAACGCGTCGCCCGCGCCGGTGAGCACCACCGCGCGCACGGTGTCGTCTTCGCGCACGCGCTCGACGGCGTCGTAGAGCGCGTCGCCGAGCTCGGGCGTCATCGCGTTGCGGCGGCGCGCGTCGTCGAGGGTGAGCGTCGCGACGTGCTCATGCACCGTCACATGAACGACCGGACCGTGCTCGCTCACGGCTCGATCTCGCGGAGGTCGGAGGGCACCTTGAGCGTGGGCTCGGTGCGCTCCTGCACCTCCTTGGCGCTCACGCCGCGGGCCACCTCGCGCAGCACCAGGGCCTCGTCGGTGACGTCGATCACGGCGAGGTCGGTGATGATGCGATGCACCACGCGGCGCCCGGTGAGGGGCAGCGCGCACTCGCGCACGATCTTGGGCGTGCCGTCCTTCGCGGCGTGCTCCATCATCACGATGACGCGGCGGGCGCCGTGCACGAGGTCCATCGCGCCGCCCATGCCCTTCACCATCTTGCCGGGGATCATCCAGTTGGCGAGGTCGCCCTTCTCGCTCACCTGCATGGCGCCCAGAATGGCGAGGTCGATGTGGCCGCCGCGAATCATCGCGAAGCTGTCGGCGCTCGAGAAGTAGCTCGCGCCGGGCCGCACGGTGATGGTCTCTTTGCCGGCGTTGATGAGGTCGGGATCGACGTCGGCCTCGAC
This sequence comes from uncultured delta proteobacterium, assembly GCA_903885885.1. Lineage (GTDB taxonomy): Bacteria > Myxococcota_A > Polyangia > Polyangiales > CAISKJ01. Next base: position 1,201 of record CAISKJ010001606.1, on the reverse strand, counting down.
GGGGTACGGCCCCACGCCGAGCACGCCGTTCTCGCTCTGGAGCACGACCTCGACGCCCGCGGGCACGAAGTTGGGCACCAGCGTCGGCATGCCGATGCCGAGGTTTACATAGAAGCCGTCGCGCAGCTCGCGCGCCACGCGCCTTGCGATCTCGTCACGGGTCAACATGCGCGCCTCACCCCTTGCTCACGGTGCGCCGCTCGATGCGCTTCTGGTAGTTGGTGCCGCGGAACACCCGCTGCACGAAGATGCCCTGCGTGTGCACGTGGTCGGGGTCGAGGGCGCCGGGCTCCACGATCTCTTCGACCTCGGCGATCGTTACGCGACCGGCCGCCGCGCACAGCGGGTTGAAGTTGCGCGAGCTCTCGCGAAACACGAGGTTGCCGTGGCGGTCGCCCTTCCACGCCTTCACGATCGCGAAGTCGCCGGTGATGCCGCGCTCGAGCACGTAGTCGCGCCCGTCGAAGCTGCGCGTCTCTTTCTTCTCGCTGGCCTTCACGATGGTGCCGCCGGGGCCGTAGAGCATCGGGAGCCCGCCGTCGGCCACCTGCGTGCCCACGCCCGCGGGCGTGTAGAACCCCGGGATGCCCGCGCCGCCCGCGCGCAATCGCTCCGCGAGCGTGCCCTGCGGCACCAGCTCGACCTCGAGCTCACCCGAGAGAAACTGGCGCTCGAACTCCTTGTTCTCGCCCACGTAGCTCGAGGTCATCTTGCGAATCTGCTTGTTGCCGAGCAGAACGCCGAGGCCCCAATCGTCGACGCCGCAGTTGTTGCTCACCACCCAGAGCCCCGACGTACCCTTGCGCCGCAGGGCCGTGATGCAATTCTCGGGAATGCCGCACAGACCGAAGCCCCCGGCCAGCACCTTCGCGCCGTCGGGGATGTCCGCGCACGCGGTGTCCGCATCTGGAAAGACCTTGTCCATCGCCGCGATCAACCTCTCGGCCCGCGTCTCTCCGCAGGCGCGCGGATCGAACACCGTCGCGCGCACCGATGTCAACGCAGACCGCGGGTAACGTACCGTCGAGCTTCGCGTACATGCGGCCCGACGCGGACACCCCCCGCGTCAGGAGCGAGTCTCGAACACCATGACGCAGACCACCGACTACGGCGCCCTCCTTCGCGATGCCCTCACGGCCTCGACGAAGACCGACAACCTCATTCCGCTGCTCGTCGACGGCCTCCTGGTGATCACCCTCGG
>CAISKJ010001605.1 GCA_903885885.1 uncultured delta proteobacterium | reverse complement strand
CCGCCGTAGCGGCCCACGCGCTCGGCCCCGTGGCGCATCGCGCGCACGACGGCCCACACGCCGCGGGGCGACATGTGCTCCGACAGGGCGGGCACGAAGCCCTGCGTGATGATCACCGCGACGGCCACGGCGGCGAGCGGGATCCACGCGACGCGCGAGCCCAGCGTGCGCTGCGTGGCCGTGCCCGCGCGGCCGAGCCAGGCGTAGGCGTTCCACACGGCGATGAAGGCGAAGACCGCCGCCGCGATGAGCAGGGGGGCGAGGGCCAGGTACACGAACGCGCCGCGCTGCGGCGTGGTGAGCTGCCGCGCGATGCCGGGCACCACGGGGAGCCCGACGCCGAGCGCCACGAGGATCGCCGCCACGCCCAGCAGCGTGTAGCGCAGGTTGGCGAGGAGGAGCGAGCCCAGCGCGGGGCGCGAGAGCTCCTTGCGGTCGGCCTCGACGGAGGCGCGGCCCTCGGCCTCCATCTCTTGCACCCAGAGCCACGGGCGCATGAGCTGGACCGCCGCCACCTCGCCGGCGCCCTGAAAGAGCACCAGCACGCCGAGGCCGAGAAACACCGCCGTCTCGAGGAGGAAGTACGCCTCGCCGGGCATCGGCGGCACCTCGCCGTGGGCGGCGCGCGCGGCCTTCACGTCGTGCATCCACTGCGAAAACTTGGTGGCGAAGCCCGCGGGAAACACCGGGCCCCCGTCGGCGAGCCCGAGGGCCGCGTACGACGTCTTCGGAAACTGCAGAAAGTCGCGGAGCATGAGGGCCGTGAGCAGCGCCGCGGCGACGGCCACGGTGCGCCAGGGCTTGAGCTCGCGCTCGCAGTCACGGAGCAGCGCCGCGAGGCCGAGGGCCACCGGGGCGGCCACCACGAAGGCCGTCATCCCGTAGATCTGCATGTGAAAGGTCTGCAGCGCGAAGCCGAGCGCGATGGCCACGAAGGCCATGAGCCGCAGGCCCGCCTCGCGCCACGGATCGAGCGCGTCGACCTCGTCGTCGTCGAGGAGCGCGCGCGCGCGGTCGGTGAGCGCCGACGGCGGAGACACCAGGCGCACGAGGCCGAAGGGCACCAGGCCCGTCCACGGGAAGCTCGCGTGGGCGAGGTTCTCGAGATAGATCTCGAAGGTCTGCCACTGGGCCGCGGGCTGCGACAGGTTGCTGGCGCCCACCCAGGGCGAGTACCCGCTGAGCTCGTGCGAGGCCACCGCGAGGGCCTTCACCGCGAGGGCCGCGGCGGCCACGAAGGCCACCGTGCCGACCGCGCGCGTCTGCTTGTTCTCACGGGCGAAGCGCAGGAGCACCGCGATGCCCGCGGCGCCCAGCACGGGCACCACGCCGAGCATCACGCCGGCCGCGCCCGCGCCGAGCGCGAGGCCGAGGAAGCCCACCACCGCGCCGCCGACGCGCCAGCGGTTGTCGCGGCCCCAGAGGTTGAGCGCGAGGCCCGAGAGGGCGAGCGTGGTGGCGCTCTGCGCGACGCCGCCGCCGAACATCTGCCGCGCGTTCATGAACACCAGCGGGAGCGTCGCGTACGCGATGCCGGTGTAGGCCGCGAGGCGGCGGTCGCCGACGTTGCGCGCCGCGGCCATGAGCGACCCGAGCGCCAGGAGCGAGAGCAGCGCGCCCGGCAGGCGGCCCCACAGCTCCGACGCGCCGCCGAGGCGAAACCCGAGGGCGACGAGGCTCACCTGCACGGGCGGGCGGTCGTAGTGCACCGCGTTGCCGGCGATGAGGTCGCGCGCGAGGTCGGCGACGTGCACCTCGGCGGGCTGCCAGATGCCGAAGCGCTGAAGGCCCAGGAGCAGCACGACCACTGCGGCCGTCGCCGCGACCAGATAAGACACCCAGCGGTCGGTCGAAGAATTCTTCATGATCTCTCTCGGTAACCCAATGATCCTGCGAGGCGCGCGGACACTAGAACAACCCCGCGCGCGAAGACAACCGCCGCCCGCAGCCCAACGCCCCGCGGCGCCCGCCCGCAGCCCCCTGCGCGCGCCCCCGCCGATCAGGTCGCGCGCGCGCCCACCGCGTCGAGGGCCTCGCGGAGGCGCTGCGGGTCGATGGGCTTGCTGAGGTAGCCGTCCATGCCCGCGCCGCGACAGGCGTCCTCGTCGCCCTTCATCGCGTGCGCGGTGAGGGCGATCACGGGCACGCGCGGTCGCCCCTCGCGGTCCTCGTCGGCGCGGAGCCGCCGGGTGGCCTCGAGGCCGTCGAGCTCGGGCATCTGCACGTCCATGAGCACGGCGTCGAAGCCGTGGTCGGGGCCGAGGCGCGCGAGGGCGAGGGCGCCGTTGGCGGCGTGCGCGACGGCGTGGCCGAAGCCCTCGAGCACGCGGGTCACGATGCGCACGTTCACCGCGTTGTCTTCGGCGAGCAGGAGGTTGAGCCTGCGCGCGGGGGCCGTCGAGGCGCGCACGACGCGCCCCGTCGGGGCCTCGCAGGGCGGCAGCGCGGCGGTGAACGCGAAGCGGCTCCCCACGCCGAGCGCGCTCGTGACGGTGAGCGCGCCGCCCATGCGCGCCACGAGCTCGCGGCTGATGGTGAGCCCGAGGCCCGTGCCCCCGTAGCGCCGCGTGGTCGTGAGCGCCACGCCCTTGCGCGCGGCCTCCGGGGCGACGGGGGCGCGGGCGGCCTCGACCACGGCGGCGAGGGAGAGGGGGACGGCCTCGAGGTCGAGGCGACCGGCCTCGATCTTCGAGAGGTCGAGCACGTCGTCGATCACCCCGAGGAGGCCCTGCGCCGACTGTTGCAACACCTCGACGTGCTCGCGCTGCTCGGGCGCGAGGGGGCTCTCGCCGAGGAGCATCGCGGCGCCCAGAATGCCGTTCATGGGCGTGCGAATCTCGTGGCTCGTGTTGGCCAGAAACTGTGACTTGACCCGCGACGCGGCGAGGGCCTCTTCGCGGGCGTGGAGGGCGTCGTCGAGGGCCGCGCGCAGCCGCGCCTCGCTCCGCTGGTTGCTGTCGTAGAGCAGCTGCGAGCGCGTCACAAACTCGATGAGCGTGCCCACCACCGTGATGACCCAGACGCGATGCTGGAGCGCGGGCGAGAGGCTCCCGGCGAGGCCCCAGAGGTTGTGCGCCAGCTCGATGCCCGCGAAGCCCGCGCACGAGAGCGCCACCGCGCCGATTCGCCCCGCGCGCTCATCGGGCGAAAACAAGATGAACGCCAGGAGCATCTGGCTGAGCAGGGGATAGTGGACCCGCGCGTCGTAGCCCGCATAGAGCGCCATGGCCACGAGCCCGACGTTGCTCCCGACGAAGAACCCCACCCGCGCGCGCAGCGCGGGGCCCCGGCGCATCCACGCGCGGCACAGGGCGAAGAGCGCCCCGCACGCGAAGAGCACCGCGCACATCACGTACACCCCGAGCAGCGCGAACATCGGCGCGAGAAAGGTCATCAGGCCGATGCCGCGGGCGATGAGGTTGGCGCCGAGCTCGCGACGGCGCGCGGCTTCGTCGAGTTCCGCAAGGAGCGGCGCGGGCGTGAGCGTGGGGCGCATCGGGGGCGATCTCGTCGGCGCCTCGCGGACCCTAACACAGGCCTCGCCGAACATTCGCGCTGCCCCGCAGCGACCGAGCCGCTCAGGGTGGCGTGGGGATGCTCTCCGGGTCGAGAAAGCTCGGCCGATCTCGCGTCGGCGTGGCGTCCGCGGGAGGCGGATGCGCGTCGGCGTCGTGCGCGGTGCCCGGTCGGAGGCGCGCGATCGTGTGGTGGGCACCCTCGCGGTGCGCGTCGTTCGCCGCATCGAGGGCGGCGTCGCGTGCGGGCTCTCCCGCAGCATCCGCTGCGGCGTCGCGCGCGGTGGTGAAGCGCGTTGTGGCGCCGTCGTGCGTCGCCGTCGCGTCGCGGGGAGGCGTCGCGGTCCGCGGTCGCAGTCCGAACGCCGCGAGCGCGAGCGCCAACGACCCTGCCGCGGCGAACTGCCAGCGTCGATCGGGCGGCGGCGGCGGCGGTGGCGGCGGCGGCGCGGAGCGGGCGCGATGCGGCGGCACGCGCGGGGGCGTGCCGAGGAAGGTCACCCGCCGCGGGTCGACGCCCTCGCGGTGCAGGAACATCGGGTGCGTGTTGTTGGGCCCGAGCACGAGGTCGAGCTCGGCGCAGGCCAGCGCGTG
>CAISKJ010001604.1 GCA_903885885.1 uncultured delta proteobacterium | reverse complement strand
GTCGACTGGCTCTCCGGCCTACGTGCCCTTGCCACCTCGGTGTCAGATTCCCTCTGTCAGGGCTCTGGGACAGGATTTTCACCTCCGGTTCGATCACCATGCCAACCACACCGTCACGCCACCTTGCGATACCGCGGGGTATCGCTGCGGTGACGTTCCTTGTCCGACTCGCGGCTCTTTGCAATCCCCGGGGTTTCCACGTCAACACCCTCTGAGCGCGGCACGGTGTGCCCCCACGCAGGCGGCGCGCACGTTCAGGGCAGGCGCCCCACGACGTGAACCACCCGCGGCAGCATCTCCGCCGGGCGCACCCCGAGGAGCTGCTTGCTCGTGCGCGTGAGGTGCGCCGAGTCGGCGAAGCCCGCCCGGTGCGCGGCCTCCGTGAGGTTCGCCGCGCCGAGGGCCGCCTCGCGGATCGCGCGCAGCAGGCGGCCGTCGACGCGGCGCTGCGGAATCGCCAGCGCGTCGCCCAGGGCCTCGCGCAGGTCGTCGCGGCCCGGCACGAAGCCGCGCCATCGCTCGGCGAGGCGCTGCACGTCTTCGAAGCGGTAGCGCCGCGCGTCGAGGTAGGCCACGCCGGCGTAGGGGTCGCCGAAGCCCACGACGGAGTGCACCGCCCCGGCGGGCACCGCGAGGGCCCCGTCGGAGCGCACGCGCCGCCCTTCTTCGTCGTGACCGACCTCACCATCGCGTCGGCCTACGGCGTCCTCGCCGTCGCGGGGCTGCGGCGCCTGCGCGCGCAGGGGTAGCGCCGCACGCTCGGCGCCGCCTTCGCGGTCGCGGCGCTGGTTGCGGGGGCCGGCGCCGTGTTAGCGAGGGGCTATGGCGCGCGAGCGAACAGCCTACGGCGAGGGCCTCGATGCGGTCGTGCTCGTGCCCTTTCAGCCCCCCTCGGGCCACGCCATCGAGCCGCAGTATCGCAACACGCTCGGCAGCCAGTTTTATCCGCACATGCTCGCGGGTTACAGCGAGTTCGCGCGCTTCGTCGGGCGCGACCTCCTGTTTCGCCGCGACGAGCCCATCGGCTTCGGCGACGCGCGCGCGGCGCTGGAGTTCCCCGTGCATCGATCGCTCACGGCGGTGGCGCTGGCCACGCTGCTCGAGCGCGCCGGGCTGCGCTGGGAGGTGCTCGACCCCGGCCAGCAGGAGCTTCGCTGGTGGCGCCAGCAGCTCGAGGCGCTCGCCCCGCGACGGCCCCGCTGCGTGGGCATCTCCACCACCTTCGTGCTCGGCGGGCGGTGGCTGCGCGCCCTCTGCGCCGTGGTGCGCGCGGCCCTGCCCGACGCCACGGTGATCCTCGGCGGGTACTACTACACCTCCGACGCGGCCGATTTTCTCTCGATGGACGCCGACGTGTTCTGCATCGGCTCCGGCGAGGGGCGCTTCGAACGCATCGTGGCGTGCCTCCGCGACGGGCGCGCCCTCGACGACATCCCCGGGCTCTACCTCCGCACGGCCGACGGGGCGCTCCGCTCCACGGGCCGCGCCCCCGAGCCGGCCCTCGACGACCTCGCGGCGCCCGACTGGTCCCTCGCCGATCGCATCGCGCCGCGCCGCGACCCCGCGCGCGACCTCCTCGACGTGGGCATCGAGACGCAGCGCGGGTGCGTGTTCAAGTGCGAGTTCTGCACCTATCGCACGCTCGCGCCGCCCAACATCATGGGGGTCGAGCTGGCCGTCGAGCGCATCATGGCGACGCGCAGCCTGCCGCGGGCCATCCTCCGGCTCACCGACTCGACGGCCACCTTCCCCCACGCGCGCTGGGAGTCGCTGATGGAAGCGCTCGCGGCGCGCGGCGGCGCACCGCACCCGCTCTGGGTCTACGCGCGCGTCAGCGACATCCGCGAGCGCACCGCGGCCCTCATGGCCGCCGCCGGCGTGCGCGAGGTCTTCATCGGTCAAGAGAGCGGCGACCAGCGCATGCTCGGGCTCATGCGCAAGGGCACCCACGTGAGCCAGGTGAAGCCCGCCCTCGCGGCCCTCCAACGGCACGGCATCTGGGCGTTCATGGCCTTCATTCACGGCTTTCCCGGCGAGACGGCGGAGAGCCTGGGCAACACCCGCGCCCTCATCGCTTCGCTCAACGAGGGCCTCCCCGGCGATCGCCCCGCCGTGGCCTGGTACAACGCGAACCCCTTCTTGACGCAGGATTTCGCGAGCGTCACCGCGAAGACCGACTCGATCCGCAAGGGCGTGCGCTACCTCGGCTTCGACGACGGGGCCAACACCTCGCGGCGCATGTCCGAAGAGAGCGCCGTCACCCTGATGGCCACGTCGCGCGTGCCCAACGCCCCGGTGTTCGTGCACGTGCTCACGCTGCTCGACTCGCTCTCGCACGCCGCCGTCGAGCCCGAGCCCGCGGTGATGAACCACCCGCACCGCGACGACTTCTGGCGCTGGATGAAGGCCGTCGAGCGCGGCATCGCCATCTTCATGGAGCGCGACCTCGAGGGGCGCGCGCCCGACCTCGCCGAGCTGCGGCGCCTCCGCGCGCGCGTACAAGCGGCCTACACGCGCCCCCCGTCGCCGCAGCGGCGCGCGCTCGCGCAGGTGACGCACCGCGTACTGCCGCTCGTGGGTCGCTACCTCCGCAGGGAGTGGTCCGACGAGGCGCGTGACGGCGTCGGGCCCGTGACCCGCCTCGGCATCGCCGCCCTCGCGCTGGCCGACAAAGGGAGCCTCGGCGCCGCCGTCGCGAGCCTGCGGAGCGGCGAGTATCACCCCGTACCCCCGGCGGCGACGGCCCCCCACGAGACGCGCGAGGCCGCGTGGGACCTGGCCGCGCGCGCCATCGACGAGGCGGGCGCCGCGAGCGTCGACGTGACGGCGCTCGTGCGCAAGGCCAACGCGCGCAAGGCGCCCTGAGAGTTTTGTTACGATGCCCGCGATGACAGGATTCGCGCTCGGGTTCCTCTCGCTCTCGCTGGCGCCGCAGGCCGACGAGCTGCTCACCCTCGTCGCCTGGGTGGGCGTGCTCGTCTGGCTCGGCCGCTACGGGCTGCCGCAGCTCGCCCGGGGCCTCGCCGACGGCGGCGACGCGCGCGCCGAGGCGCTCACGCTCCTGGGGCTGTTCGCGGCGGCGCTGGCGCTGCGCCTCGCGCTCCCGTGGGGCCCCTTGAGCTTCGGCGAGGCCGAGCGCATCGACGCGCTCTGGAGCACGCGCCCCCCGGCCTGCGCCACGATGTGCACCGTGCCCGTCGCCGCCGCGATGGCGCAGTCGCTGGGGCTCTCGCTCGTGGCCATTCTGCGCGCGGCGCCGCCCCTCTTCGGCGCCCTCGGCGTGGTCGGGGCCTACCTCTTCGCGCGCGGCGCGGGGATGCGCCGCGAGAGCGGCGTGCTGGCGGCGCTCGTCGTGCTCGGGTGGCCCGCG
>CAISKJ010001603.1 GCA_903885885.1 uncultured delta proteobacterium | reverse complement strand
GGCGACGATGCGCCCGCCCCGCCCGACGGCGCGGGCCCGACGGACGTTCCCTCGCCCGACGCGACCCTCGTCGACGTGATGGGGTGCGCTGACACGTGCGCGGCGTCCACCTGCGCGGGGACGGCGCTCGTTGCGTGCGAGCGCGGCGCCGACGGGTGCCTGCACCCCGCGGTCGCGCGCGCGTGCCCGTCGGGCCAGGGCTGCCTCGCGGGCGCGTGCGTGGCGGGCTGCCCGTCGGGATGCCCCACGGGCTTCGCGTGCGGGCCCGCGGGCGCGTGCCGCCCGAACGACGCGACGCGCATCGCGCTCAACGTCGTGAGCACCACCGTGAGCGGTCAGGTGACGCTCAACGGCGCGGCCCCCAACTACACGTCGACGGCCGTCTGCACGCCCACCGCGACCAACGACCGACGCGCCATCGTGCGCTTCCTCGAGAGCACCCGCGGTTACTCGTTCGTCTTCTACACCACGGGTTGCGCGGGCATCGCGGCCTTCACGGGAGCGATCTATCCGGGCACCTATCGGGTGAGCGTCGACGGCACGGGCTTCTCCAACGTGCCCTCGACGGGGCAGGTCGTCGAAGAAGCGCTGGTGGTGGGCCCCACGGGCCTCGGCGACGTACGACTCGACGTGCGCACGGCCCCAGTGAGCGGCGACCTCACGGTGAACGGCGCGGCGCCGATGTACACCTCGACCGCCGTCTGCACGCCCACGGCGACCAACGACCGACGCGCCACGATCCGCTTCACGGAGATTGCCCGCGGCTACGCGTTTACCTTCTACACCACGGGTTGCGCGGGTACGGCGCCCTTCGCGGGAACGCTCTTTCCGGGCACCTATCGCGTGACCGTCGAGGGGTCGGGCTACTCCAACGTGCCCGCCTCGGCGCAGCGGGTGCTCGACATGATCACCCTCGGCGCGTCGGGCGCGAGCAACGTCCACCTTGGCGTCGTCACCACCACCGTGAGCGGTCAAGTGACGCTCAACAGCGCGGCCCCCGAGTACACGTCGACGGCCGTCTGCACGCCCACTGCGACCAACGACCGGCGCGCCACCGTGCGCTTCGTGGAGACCACCCGCGGCTACGGGTTTACCTTCTACACAACGGGTTGCGCGGGCATCGCGGCCTTCACCGGAACGATCTACCCGGGCACCTATCGGGTGACCGTCGAGGGCTCGGGCTACTCCGACGTGCCCGCGACGGCGCAGGTGGTGAACGAGGCGCTGGTGGTGGGTCCCTCGGGCCTCGGCGGCGTGCGTCTCGACGTGCGCACGGCCGCGGTGAGCGGCGACCTCACGGTGAACGGCGCGGCGCCGATGTACACGTCGACGGCGGTCTGCATGCCCACGGCGACCAACGACCGACGCGCCACGATCCGCTTCACGGAGATTGCCCGCGGCTACGTATTTACCTTCTACACCACGGGTTGCGCGGGCACGGCGCCCTTCGCGGGCACGCTCTTTCCGGGCACCTATCGGGTGACCGTCGAGGGCTCGGGCTACTCCAACGTGCCCGCCACCGCGCAGCGCGTGCTCGACATGATCACCGTCGGCGCCTCGGGCGCGAGCAACGTCCACCTCGGCCTCGTGACCACCACCGTGAGCGGTCAGGTGACCGTCAACAGCGCGGCCCCCGAGTACACGTCGACGGCCGTCTGCACGCCCACCGCGACCAACGACCGGCGCGCCACCGTGCGCTTCGTCGAGACCACCCGCGGCTACGCGTTTACCTTCTACACCGCGGGTTGCGCGGGCATCGCGGCCTTCACCGGCACGATCTATCCGGGCACCTATCGGGTGACCGTCGAGGGCGCGGGCTACTCCAACGTGCCCGCGACGGCGCAGGTGGTGAACGAGGGCGTGGTCGTTGTGCCGACGGGCGTGGGAGGCTTGCGCCTCGACGTGATCACCCGCGCGGTGGGCGGCACGGTCACCGTGAACGGCGTGGCGCCGGTGTACACATCGACCGCGGTCTGCACGCCCACGGCGACCAACGACCGACGCGCCACGGTGCGCTTCACAGAGCTCACCCGCGCGTACCTGTTTACCTTCTACACCACGGGTTGCGCGGGCGATGCGCCCTTCGCAGGAACGCTCTTCCCCGGCGTGTATCGCGTCACCGTCGAGGGCTCGGGCTACTCCACCGTGCCCACGACCGCGCAGCGCGTGCTCGATCGCATCGAGATCCCGTAACGCTCATGCCTGCGACCACGCGTGCGGGCCCGTGATGCCCTCGCGCGTGAACCACATGCGGGCCGCCTCGACGTGCAGCGAGAACGCGAAGACCGCGTCGAGGTCGTCGGGGCCCCACACCACGCCGCGCTCGGTGGTCTCGTGGTTGGCCGCGAAGGGCGGGAGGTCGGCGAGGTCGACCGCGGGGGCCACGGAGAACAGCAGCACACGATTGGGCCGCGGCTCGCTGCTCGCGTACCAGAGCGGGCGCAGCGAAGCGGGGTCGAGGCTGAGGCCGAGCTCTTCTCGCACCTCGCGCGCGCCGCCGGCCTGCCACGACTCGTGGTCTTCGAGAAAGCCACCGGGGAGCGCGAGCCTACCGATGCGCGGCTCGATGCCGCGACGGAGCGCCAGGAGGCCCGTGGCCCCTCCGCTGCGCACGGGCACGAGCACGACGCACACGGGGATCGGGTTCGACCACACCTTCACGCCGCACGCGGCGTTGGGGCATGTGCGCGGGTACACGAGCGGCTCGGCGTAGGCGGCGCCGCAGAACGAGCAGAAGCGATCTTTCACGGGGTGCATCGCGCGCGATGGAAGCGCACCGGGGTGGACTCCGTCAAGGCGTCCAGTCGGCGACAAAACGTGCAGCTTTTTTGACGAGGCGCGACGCGGCGTGTTGTCACCCGCCCCACGCACGCACCTCGAAGCGCGCGCAGAAATCCCAATCAGGAGAGAACCACGATGACCCGCAAGAGCACCGCCACCAAGACCACGGCCGCCAAGAGCTCCACCAAGACCACGACGCGCAAGTCGACCGCAGCGCGCACGAAGCTCCCCGCCGCGGCCGTCGTCGAGACCGTCGCCGCCGTCGAGACCGTCGCTGTGTTCGAGACCGTCGCCGCCGTCGAGACGCCCGCCGTCGTCGAGGCCCCTGCGGCGCGCGTCGTCTCGCGCGACGAGCTCGAGACGCTGGTGCGCCGCGAGGCCTATCAGCGCGCCGAGCGCCGCGCCTTTCGCAACGGCAGCGCGTTCGAAGACTGGGTTCGCGCCGAGGCGGTCGTGCGCGACCAGCTGATCGCCGACGGCGCCCTCCTCGCCTGAGACCGCGCGCTACGGCGCGCTCGCGTCGGACGCCTCCGGCGCGCTCAGGCACCCTCGCCCGCGCGCATCGTGGGTGAGGGCCCGCGTGAGCGCGCTGCGAATGCGCGCCGGGGCGCTCTCGGGCATCGCGCGCCCCGCAGCCGCGGCCTCGTCGCAGCGACCGTTGTCGACCAGCGCCGTGGCCACCGCCAGCACCACCTCGGGGCGCCGCACGGCGCCCGGAAACTCACGCGCATACGCCTCGGCCTCGCGCACCAGCGCGTCGACGCGACCGAGCGCGTGCAGCGACAGCACGCGGAGGTAGCGCGCGTCTTCGCGGCGCGCGTCGCCCCGCGGGGCCGCAGCCAGAAAGCGGCCCAGCGCGCGATCGGCCGTCGCGTGGTCGCCGCGCACGTACGCGAGCGACGCCTCGCGAAACCACACGCCCGGGTCGGTGGCGGGCTGCGCGCGGGCGGGCTCGGGCGCGGGCGCTGCGGCCGGCGCGACGGGCTCCGGCGCGGTCTCGACGGGGGGCGGCGCCTCGGGCCCTTGCGGCAAGATGAGATGCGCGCCCGCGGCGAGGAAGCGCTCGGGGTCGCCCGCGTGGCGCACGGCCACGACGCCATCGACGACGTCGACGCGCGCGAGGCGCCCCGCGTCGGCCGCCACGACGAAGCGCGTGCCGTGGACCTCGACCTCGGCGTCGGAGAGCTGCACCACGAAGCGCTCGCCCGCGCGGCGCGGGTTCACCTGCACGGT
>CAISKJ010001602.1 GCA_903885885.1 uncultured delta proteobacterium | reverse complement strand
TGACGCCGCCGTGGGAGATCGATCGCGTCGTGAAGCCGCGCGAAGTGCCAGAGGGTGACGTCGCGGCCTGAGGTCGAGGCGGCCGCGCGCCTACATCACGTCGGCGCCATCGTCACGACGCGGTCTGGCGAACGGGTACGCACCCCGAAAGTCCGCGCCGAAGAAGAGCGTATTGCCCGCTGCGTTGCGTGATCGCGCAGAGGCCGTCGCGAAGGCCGCCGGGGCTCGTCACCTCCGCGAGGCGCGCGCGGTGCTGGCGCGTGCGAAGACGGCGCTCGAGACCGCCGAGGCGGGGCTCTATGAGGTCGCGCTTGCGCTGCGAGACCTCAGCGACGCGAAGCTCCTCGCGGCCCTCGGCGAGAAGAGCATCCATACCGCCGCCGCGACGCACCTCGGGCTCTCGCGGAGCACCGTCGATCGGCTTCGACGCGCGGCCGGGGCGGTCGACGCGACGCGGTTCACAGCGCTCGGGCACACCAAGATCAACGCGATGCTCGAGCTCGCCGACGCCACGCCCGCCGACGACACCGAGGCCATTCTCGCCGAGCGCGCGATCGTGCTCTGGGAGGGTGGGCCGACGATCGACGTGAAGGCGTCGAGCGTGAAAGACCTCACCAGCGCCGCCGCGCAGGTGCGCGCCCACCTCGCCGAGCGCACCGGCGGCAGCAAGCGCGGCAACCGGGTGAAGCCCGCCGAGCACGCGCTCGCGAAGACCCTCACCGAGACGCTCGCGGTTCACGGCATCGCCCTCGCCGCGAAGGCCCGCGCCACCAGGCCCGGATCGCCCGCGCGCTACGACCTCGTGGGCCTCGACCAGGAGGCCGTTCTCGCGCTGGTGAACGCGCTGACGGCGAAGCGCAAGACCCGCTGAGATTCACCTTCGAAGGTGATTCGCTTCACCTTCGAAGGTGAACATCGAGCACGTTGTCGCGGGTTTCGCGGAGGCCGCTGCCGTCGTCGGGGCCGCTCAGCGGCCGAACACGTCGTCGGCGCGCTGCGCGTTGACGAGGCGCGGGCGCGGAGCGCACGATCGCGTCCGATGCAAGGGAGCGACTTCGACGAGTCTGGGTTCTTCGCCGCGCTCAGCGCATCGGGCGCGCGAGTGTTGCTCATCGGGCGGCGCGCGATGGTGCTCCTCGGCCTCCCGGTGCTTACCGCAGACTACGACCTCTGGGCGAACCCCGACGACATCGAGCTCCTCAATCGCGCGGTCGCGCCCTTCGGACTGTCGCCGTCGCTCGACGTCGCGACGGCGCGTAGCAGGGGCCGGTACGTGTTGGAGAACGATGAGCATGTCGATGTGCGGGTCGCACGGAGCGTGTCGACGGTCGACGGAGAGCCGACGCACTTCGACGCGTTGTGGGCGCGGCGCGCCGAGATCTGGCTCGACGACCATGTGCGCGTGTCGATGCCCTCGCTCGACGACCTTCGTACGACGAAACGGTTCGCCGCCCGTCCGAAGGACCTGGAAGACATCCGATTGATCGAGGCGTTGATCGCCGCGAGGTCGCAATGACGACGCGCTTGCGCCCCGCGACCGCCGAAGAGCGCGCCCGGCTGAAGGCGCTTCACGAGCAGCCCATGGACGTCGCCGAGTTCCTCCGTCTGGCGAACGCGCCCGTCACGCATGCAGAGGTCGACGAGGTGCGCGCGCTCTCAGAGTGGTTCTTGCGGCGCTACCCCACGGGCGCCGAACGGCTGGCGTACGCGCGTCGGGCTTACGCGCGGTGGACCCGAGGGTGATGCGTTGGCTTGCGCCGTCGCCCGCAGTCTTCTGACGGGGTGAGTCCGCTGCTTCGCGAGCCCGCTCCCGGCGCCCTAACCCCCACACGTGGGGGAGGGAGCAGAAACGTCTTCTGCAAGTGTGTACCAGCGCTCCGACCTCCCTGCCCCCACGCGTGGGGGCGGGGCCGGGGGTGGGGGCCCAAGCGGCGCGCACTCAGCCCGCTGGAGCACCGCGCTCAGCCGCCGAACACGTCGTCGGCGCGCTGCGCGGTCGCGGCCCTCGCTACCCACGCGTCGAGCGTCGCGGCGTCGTCGCACGCCTCGATGCGGGCCGCCTGCTCGGCCGAGAGCGCCACGCCGCGCGCCCCCAGCAACACCCCCAGCGCCTCGCGACGACCGCGCAGTGAGCCGCGCTGTGCACCGCGAAGCTCGCCGCGTTGCTCGACGCGCGCGATCACGGGGTTGGTGCGCGCGACCAGCGCCTCGGCCACGACGTTCTCGTTGAGCGCCTCGGCGACCAGGGCGCGCACCGGCACCGGCACCGCGAAGCAGCGGTCGACGATGGTTGCGTCGTCGGCGAGCTCCGTCCATCGGTCTTCTTCGCGCGACCACTCGGAGACGCTGCGGTCGTGAACGTCGATCATGAAGGCCCGGCGCACGCCGCGGGCGATGAGCTTGCGCGTCTTGTCGGTGACGTGCGCGAGCGACTCGGTGTCGATCACCTCGAAGATGATGTCTTCGATGTGACGCCCGCCCGTCTCGGGGTCGCGCGCCCTCGGCAGAATGGACACGTCGGGCGCGAAGTTGGAGCCCGTCGAAGGGCGCGTGAGCATGTCGACGGTGCCCTTGTACTCCGGCGCCAGAAAGGCCCCCAGCACCGCGGGGAGCACGAAGTGCTCGGTGCCGTGATCCTCCTCGGCGGGCGACAGTTGAAACACCTGCCCGTCGACGATCTCGTAGCCGCAGTTCTCGGCCAGCACGTTCTCGTCGATCGGCGGCTGCCGCGGCGCAGGCCCACGCTCCTTCGCCGACGACGACCGTGGATCCACGCGCGCAGCATGCCACAGCCGCCGCGCGTTCTCGACTACGCGAACTTGTGCACGAGGCGCAGCGCGAAGGTGACGAGCCCCGCCGCGAGCGTGAGCCCCAGCGCCCACGTGGCGCCCGGGTGGGCGAGCACGCGCGTCACGGCGAAGGCCCGCCGCGTGGCCCACGGCGCGGCCACGGCGACGGCGAGCGTGAGGCCGAAGAGCAGCGGCCCCATGAGGTTGGCCGCGAAGGCCGTGAGCACATGGCCGTGCGCCATGTTGGCGAAGCTGGTGGTGAGCCCGCAGCCGGGGCAGGGGATGCGCGTGAGCGCTTCGAAGGTGCACGGCGGGAGGCCGAGCTGCTGGTGCGAGCCGAAGCCGCGCGGGTCGGGCCGCAGCCACGCCGCGATGCCGAGCACCGCCCACGACCCGAGGCCCGCCACGACCCAGAACGCGCGCGTGAGCCACGCGCCCGTGGGCGCGTCGGAGGGGGGCGCGGGGCCGACCGAATCGGATGCCATGGGGCGCCGGTTGTATCACCGCGCACACGCGCTGACAGGTATTCTCCCGCCCGTGCGCGCGCGCTCTCTTCGGTTTGGCTGGGTGATCGGTGCTCTGGTGTGTGCGCAGGCGTTCGCGCAAGACGCGGGCGTCGACGCCCCGACGGTGAACCCCATGGGCGTGGTGATGGCCGCGCGCGGGGGCGGCGCTCCGGTGCTGAGCCACACGCGCAGGCACCGTCGCGCGCAGCCCTACGAAGAGACGCTGCGCATGCCGCTGGAGCGCGGCCGCTGCTACGAGGTGCTGGGCTACGCCACGGGGGCCGCCCCGGTGTTCGCGCAGGTGATCGCGGGGCGGGCGCGCGTGGGCGACTCGCTCGCGATGACCAACTCCGTCGAGCGCGTGGCGCGGCGGCGCTTCTGCGCGACGGAGCTCGGGAGCCTCTACGCCCTCGAGGTGCGCGCCGAGGGCGAGGCGTGGTGGTACCTCGCGGTGATGCCCATCGCGAACCTCGTCGAGGTCGACGCGGGGGCGCCGCGCCCGGCGGTGACGGTGTCGTCCGACGCGGGCGCGCTCGTGGCGCCGACGCAGCGCTTCGCCATCGGCGGCGGCGACGACTACGTGGCGCGGCAGATTCAGGGCTTCGCGCGGCCGCGGGCGGGCCTCGTGGGGGTCACGGCTACCGAGCGGCGCACGCTCCCGACCAACGGGGTGTACGAGTCGACGGTGGTGATCCCGTCGGGGCGCTGCGTGCACGTGGTGGCGGCGGGCGTTCCCAGCGTGGCCGACCTCGTGGTGGAGCTCGAAGACCCCGCGGGGCACCGCGTGGCCCAAGACGCGACGCGCCGCAACGTCGAGAGCGTGCGCCACTGCGCGGCGTACGCGGGCACCTTCCGCCTCCGGGTGCGGGTGTTCTCGGGGGCGGGGCTCGTGGGCGTGCAGGCCCTGATGGAGCCGTAGCGCGCTAGCGCCGCGCGGCGCGGCGGGCGGGGCGGCGACGTACGACGCGGCGGGCGCGCACGCCCTCGCGGCACTGCGTGTCGCCCGCGGGGCACCCGATGCGCACGTGAAAATGGTTGTCGTGCGGCGACACGTTGCGCGGCTGCACGAGGGTGAGCGCCACGCGGTCGAGGAAGCCCTGCGAGGCCCCGTGCTCGCGCCCGAAGGCGAGCAGGCGCGCGCGCAGCGGCGACGAGATGAACACGCGCTCGACCCCCACGCGGCGGTCGCTCAAGAGGGCCTCGACGATGCCCCAGTTGCGCGCGGTGTCGAACACGAAGCGCCCGTCGAGGGAGCGCCCGTTGGCGTCGAAGGACACGTAGTCGTCGAGGTCGACGGGAGCTCCATTGCCCCGCGCCGTGTAGTTGCGCGCGAGGAAGCACACGTCGGCGTCGCGGCCGCTCTGGTGCGAGCGGTGCCGCCCCACGGGGCCGCCGTGCTGCGCCGAGAGGTCGCCCACGGTGAGCTTCGCGCCGAAGCGGCGGTGCGTGGCCGCGCCCACGCGCTCGAGGAGGCCCACCAGCTCGTCGGTGCCCCAGTGGAGCACGCGCCCCGGCAGGAAGCGCACCTCGTTGCTCTCGGTGAGGTGTCGCCCGAACTGCAGCGTGCCGCTGTTGGCCCACCCCAGCGAGGCGCTCGGCGGAACCCGCGGCCGCGCGGCGTGCCGCGACGCGCCCGGCGCCCGCGCCGGACGGGCGTGCTGCGCCTGGGCGACCTCGACGCACAGAAGCGTCGCCAGCAGCGCCGCGGTCGATCCCAGGATGCGTGAAAGGCTCCGCACGGGGTCGACGCTGTAGCAAACAGCGCGCGGTTCTCTCCAGTCTTCGACAGTCGCAAGCGAATTGACAGGCTGCGCGAGCGTTCAGTAGGGTAGTGTTTCCAAGCCGGTACTACCGGCAGAAGAAGGGATTCTCGCGGCGTCATGCAACCACTCACCGAGCGTCAGGAAGCGATCCTCGATTTCATCCGCCGGTCGATTCGCGAGCGGGGCTATCCCCCTACGCTCCGCGAGATCGGCGCGCAGATGAACATCCGCTCCACCAACGGGGTGAGCGACCACCTCCGCGCCCTCGAGCGCAAGGGGTACCTCCGCCGCGAAGACATGAAGTCCCGCGCGCTGCGCCCCACCACGCCCGACGCGGTGAACGGCGACGACGTGCCCGCGATCGACATTCGCCTCGACGCCGAGCCGGCCAACCAGGCCGTCAACGTACCCCTCGTGGGGCGCGTCGCGGCGGGTCCCCTCACGTGGGCCACGCAGCACGTCGAGCAGCAGATCATGATGGACCCGACGCTCCTCCGCGGCGCCTCGAAGGACGAGACCTTCGCGCTTCGGGTGCGCGGCGACTCGATGATCGACGCGGGCATCAACGACGGCGACATTCTCTTCGTGCGCCGCCAGCAAGAGGCCCAGCGCGGCGAGATCGTGGTGGCCCTCGTGGGCGACGAGGCCACGGTGAAGCGCTACTTCCCCGAGCGCGACCACGTGCGCCTGCAGCCCGAGAACAAGCGCCTCGGGCCCATCTATGTGCGCCGCTCCGAGCTCGGGGGCTTTCGCATCCTGGGCGTGGCCGTGGGCCTGTTTCGCACGGTGGCCTCCCCGAAGGCGATGTGATGTTCGCACCGCTGCTCGTAGGCTCCGCGCTCGCGGGCGTCGCCACGGTCGGCAGCCTCGTGCAGCACTACCGCCGCCAGCTCGGGCCCATGACCCTCGCCGACGTGCGGGCCCTCACCGAGCTGGCGCCCACGCCCATCGCCCTCTGCCGCGAGGGCTTCGTGAAGATCGTGGGCACCCTCGGCTGCGACGCGCCGGAGCGCAGCCTCTACGGCGACGCGCCGGTGGCCGTTCGCGAGGTGCGCCACTACGCCGTCGAGGGCCGCGGCGCGTCGGGGCAGCGCGTGCTCTCGCGCGTCGAGCGCTCGACGCACCCCATCTGGATCGAAGACGACTCGGGGCGCATCACCCTCGACCCGCTGGCGACGCGCCTCGACTACGAGGTCGACGGCAGCGAGGTCGAGCCGATGATCGAAGAGCTGCGCTTGCGCGTGGGCGAGCGCGTGGCGGTGCTGGGCCCGGTGGTGCGCGACGTGGCGGTGGCGCACCACCCGATGCGCCGCTCGGCGGTGCAGACCGACGGGGCCGTGCGCTTTCTCTCGCCGCCGCTGGTGACGTGGCGCACCGAGCCCGAGGTGTACCCGAAGCTCCTGCCGCCCGCGGGGGCCACGGCGCTGTCGGCCAGCTCCATCGCCCTCGCGGTGCTCGGCGCGCTCCTGCGGGTGTGACCGCTCAGGTGCCCGTGGCCGTGTCGTCGGCCTCGGTCTCGGTCTCGCCCTCGAACTGCGAGGCGTCGTTGTCGTTCTCGACGCCGAGCGTGCCCGACTGCCGCGAGCGCGTCACGTTGAGCTTGTAGTGCCGCGCGCGGAGGTAGAGCGTCGAGCGCGAGATGTCGAGCGCCGCCGCGGCCCGGCGCATGTTGAAGCCCGTCTGAATGAGCACGCGCTCGATGTGGGCGCGCTCCACGTCGGCGAGCGTGAGGGCCGTCGCGTCGATGGCCCCGAGGAGCGCCGCGGGCGCCTGCTGCGCGACCTGCTCGACGGGGGCGGAGGTGCTGGCCGCGGGGCGCGGGCGCGCGGGGCGGGCCGCCGGGCGCGCGGGCTGGGCCTCGTCGACCTCGAGGGCCACCTCGTTGGCGGCGAGCACCGGGTGCC
>CAISKJ010001601.1 GCA_903885885.1 uncultured delta proteobacterium | reverse complement strand
GCTGTGATCGGGGCGACGGGACGGAGTGACGGGACGCTCCGAGACGGCAGCCAATCAGCGGCTGTTGGACCTTGCGCCGCGCCCGACGAGAATGTGGGGAACGATGAGGGTTTTCAACCCGCGGCGGCGAAGTGACTTCCTACAAGGCGTTTTGCACCGTCATTGGCACCCGGGGTTGGGGAGCGCAGCGGTCGTCAGCCCGTGGGCTTCTTCGCGGGGGGCTTGCGCTGCGACACGGCGGGGCGCAGCGCGCCCAGCGGGGGAACGTTCTCGTCGAGGGCGCCCCAGAACACGAACGACGCCCCGCGCCGCACCACGTCGTAGAGGTGCTGCAGCTCGGCCCACCCGCGGTAGATCTCGATGAGCCACTCGGAGGCCGCGTCGTTGCCCTTGTGCAGCGCCGTGAGGATCTTCGCCGCGAGCTCCTCGGCGCGCATGGCGTCCTTCGGGTTGAAGCGCCGCGTGTCGGCCTGCAGCACCGGCAGCCACACGGGCGAGCGGTAGTACGACGCGAGGCGCGACAGGTCCGTGGCGAGGTCGAGGTAGCGCGGCCCCTGCACCGCCTGAATCGACACCAGGTCGGCCGTGACCGGATCCTCGGGGTTGTTGTCGTCGACGCAGTTGTACTCGATCACCTTGAACATCGTGACCCGCGTGGCGGTCGCGTCGTTCACCAGCGCGGGCGGGAGCGACACGGTGGCCCCCTGCGCGTCGGCCGACAGATACTGCGAGCGCGCGTACCACAGCGCCTTGGCCGCCACCGGGAGCAGCCGCAGCGCGGAGGCGTCGTAGCGCTCGCCGTCGGGCAGCGGCACCTTGCCCAGCGCCTCGAAGGCGCCCCAGATGTCGGGCTCGCTCAGGGGCTCGGCGATCTGCAGCACCCGCGCGATCACGTACGCGAGGTTGACCCGCGGCGGACCGAGCTCCACGCCGCCGCGCTTCTTCCACGCCGACTTGCGCGCGGCGTAGGCCGCCTGCGCGTCGCCGGGCGCCGGCGCGTCGTCGCCGCTCGGCTCGCCCTCGACCGTCGGCAACGCCTCGACCTTCACCTCGTCAACGCGCTCAACCTTCGATGACTTGTTCTTCTTGCCCACTCGCATGACCTCCGGTCATCGCGCAGTGTCTCCGAGCGGCGGGCGCATCGGCAAGGGTCATCGCAAGCACGCAAAACGCCCCCCCGACGATGACCCGGAGCTATGGGAGGGGCGAGAAACGCACCCCGACGATGACTCGGAGCGATGGGAGGGGCGAGAAACGCACCCCGACGATGACTCGGAGCTATGGGAGGGGCGAGAAACGCACCCCGACGATGACTCGGAGCGATCGGAGAAGCGCGAAACGCACCCCGACGATGGCCCGCGGGCTCACTGCTGCGGCGGGCGGAGCTGGAAGTCGGGCTCCGGGAGCTGATCGGGCGACGAGGGCGGGGGCATCATGAGCCCGCCGCCGGGGCCGCTGGGGCGACCGCCGGGACCGCCGGGACCGCGGCGCTGCGCGGCCTGCGCGGCGGCCATGGCGCGCTGCTGCGCCTCCTCCTGCTGCTGCATCGCCTGCTGCTGCTGGGCCTGAATCTGCCCCACCACCTCGCGCGCCTGGTTGAGCGACACGATGGGCGCGTCGACCTGGAGTTCGAAGCGCGCGCCCGCGTCGCCTACGCGCCGCGCGGTGAGCGTGCCGTTCATGGGCTCGCCGTTGGCCTGACGCTGAATCTCTTCGGTCGCGGGCACGCCGAGGAGCATGAGAAACGCCATGGGGCTCAGGTGCGCGAGGCCCGCGCGCTCGGCGGGCACGGTGACCGCGAGGCGCTGGCCGGTCTGCAGGGCCGTCCACCGGGCGACGGGGTCTTGCGCCTCGATGAGGTAGAGCTTGTCGCCCTCGGGCACGAGGAGCGTGGTGCGCGCGTACGCGCGGCGGGCCTCGGCGGGCGCGTTGGGGGGCAGGCGCGCGGGGTCGGGGTTGAGCCGCAGGCGCAGCGTGCCCGCGGGAACGCCCGCGGGGTTGGGGAGCACCGCGAACTGCTCGCTGGGGTTGAGCCCCGAGGGCCGCGGCGTGCGGGGCACGGCGGCGGCGGCGGTGCGCACGGCGGCGAGGGCCGCGACGGGGTCGGCCACGCGCATCACTTCGATCTTGGTGCCGCCGTCTTCGACCATGAAGCCGATGGCGCGCTCGCCGGCGCTGCGCACCGACGTGAGGTCGCGGAGCAGGTGCTGAAAGCGCACGAACTCGGGGCCCACCGCGGCGGCCATGCGCGGGTCTTCGTCGTCGTTGGCGCCCGTGAGGGGACCGAGCGCGGCGCCGTCGAGGCTCATGCCCACGTACGAGCTCGCCGTGGCCGGGAGGCGCCCGAGGAGGTCGGTGGCGGCCTGGCGGCCCACCGTGGAGGCGAGGAGCGCGCGCGTGTTGGCGCCGGTGGCGTTGGCGAACTCGGCCTCGGCGCGCAGGTGGTAGCTCGTCTCGTCGAGGGTGAGCGCCGCGTGCACCGTGCGGAGGTCGTCGGCGACCTCTTTGTACGTCATGGCCGTGCGGTGCACCTCGTCGTACTGCGCCTGGAGCGCGCCCGTCGCGGGCCCGGCGTCGACGTGGTTGCGCCGCGGGTCTTGCGCCTCGAGGCTGGCGATCTGCGCGGCGAGCATGGGGCGCGCGGCCTCGGGGCGCACGGTGACGTCGAGCACGGGGTCGCCTTCGGGGGCGCGCGAGCCCGCGCGGACGAGGAAGTTGGCGGCGGTGCGGAGCGTCTCGCGGGGGCCGCAGACGAGCATCCACCCGACGGTGACCTTGCGCGCGACCCAGCACGGGTTGGCGGCGGCTACGACACCCGCGTCGCCGGCCTCGGGGGCCGCGGTCGACTCGTACACGCCCGGGACGACCTCGCGGTATCCGCGGCCCGCGGCGGCGTCTTGCGCGATCTGCATGCCCGAGCGCAGGGGCCACGCCACGAGGATCTGCAGCCTCCCGCGCTCGCCGTCGGTGTTGCGGGGCATGGCGAGGGCGGCGAAGGGCGCGTCGGGGTCGATGTCGACGCCGTGCTCACCGATGCCGGGGCTGTAGTTGGGGGCCACCTGGCCGAGCGCGAGGCGCGTGGGGGCGCCCGGGGCGATGATGTTGAGCACCTTGCGCAGCCCGCCGCCGCGCAGCACGAACATCGCGTCGCCGGGGGGCGTGAGGGGCCCGTCGTCGGCCACGGTGGCCACGCGCACGCCGGCGTCGGCGACCGCGGGGGCGGGGCGCGCGGGGGGGTTCGAGGGGTTGTTCTTGTTGCACGCAGCGCCAGCGGCGAGTGCGAGCGAGAGGGCCAGGGGGCTGCGCCAGCGTTCCATGTCGCGCGGGGCACTACCACCGCGCGGCGCCGCTGTCACCCTTCTGCGACCCCTCAGGGCATGGGGTGGCGCTCGAAGAAATCGAGCATGTACGCCGTGGCGGGCACGTCGCGCCCGGTGTAGCCGCCGGTGAGGGGCACCTCGCCGCCGGGCCAGGTGTGGCCGCCGCCGCGGACGGTGCAGAGCTGCACCTCGGAGCCCGCGGCGCAGCGTTCGAAGCCCACGCAGCGGGTGTCGCCGCGCTCGACGACGAGGGCCACGGAGGGGGCGCAGCCGTCGCGCGTGGCCCATCCGCGCATGGAGTCGTTGACGCTGGGGAAGCCCAACAGGGGCGCCCCGAGGTAGGGCACCACGAGGTCGGCGTCGCCATGAAACTGGAGCACGGGGACGGCGCGCGGCGGCGCGCAGGCGGGGAGCGCCATGTCGCCGGAGACGGGCGCGATGGCGGCGATGCGGTCGGAGAGCTCGCACGCGAGGCGGTGGGCGAGGAAGGCTCCGTTGCTGAAGCCCGTGGCGAAGACGCGGCGCGGGTCGACGCAGAGCTCGGCGGCGACGGCGTCGAGCATGGCGCGCACGAAGCCCACGTCGTCGTCGCCGCGGGCCTGGGCGAGGCCGCAGCAGGGGCCGGCGTTCCAGCTCGTGTCGCGGCCGCGGGGGTGGAGGGCGATGAAGCCGCGCGCGTCGGCGGCCTCGTTCATGTTCGACCAGTCGGCCTGCTG
>CAISKJ010001600.1 GCA_903885885.1 uncultured delta proteobacterium | reverse complement strand
GCGCCCGTGGCCGCGCCGTCCCCCGCGCCGGTCGCCGCGCCCCCGCGCCCGCAGCAGGCCGCCGAGGCCGTCGCCGCGTTCACGAGCCCGGTGCCGGCGGCCCCGCGCGGTGGGTTTCAGGTCAAGCCCTACGTCCCCGCGCCGGGCGACGAGGTGGTGCCCTTCAACCGTCGTCGGCGCATCATCGCCGACCACATGGTGTACTCGAAGCACGTCTCGCCGCACGTGTACACCTTCGCCGAGATCGACATGCACAAGGTGTCGAAGCTCCGCGACGCCCGCAAAGACGCCTACAAGGCCGAGGGCGTGTCGCTCACCTTCCTCGCGTTCATCGCGGCGGCCACGGTGCGCGCGCTGCGCGAGAACCCGGTGCTCAACGCCCGCGTGCTCGACGACGCCTACGTGAAGATCCGCGACGTGAACCTCGGCGTCGCCGTCGAGACCCCCGGCGGCCTCATCGTGCCGGTGGTGCGCAACGCCGACGAGCTCACGGTGAAGGGCCTCGCGAAGAACATCGACGGCCTCGCCCGCAAGGCCCGCGAGGGCACCATCTCGGCCGACGAGCTCTCGGGCGCCACGTTCACCATCTCGAACCCCGGGCTCAAGGGCAACTTCGTGGGCGCCGCGGTCATCTCGCAGCCCAACGTGGGCATCATTCGCCTGGGCGAGATCGTGAAGCGCCCCGTCGTGGTCGAGGTCGACGGCTCCGACACCATCGCCATCCACCCGGTGATGTTCGTGTGCCTCTCGTACGACCACCGCATCGTCGACGGGGTGGCCGCGAACAACTTCCTCTTCCGCGTCACCGAGCTCCTCGAGTCGGGCCAGTTCGACGTCTGATCGCCCGCGCGTCCGACGCGGCGCGGCCCTGCATCCGCCCCACAACTTCTGACAGCGCGGCGGTGAATGTGCGACGCCCGTCGACCCGTCACGGGCCTTGACCCGCGTTGGCGCCTCGCACGAGGATACCGCCCGCGGGGAGAGCACAGCCGCACCTCACACGAGAAGCACCACCCTCATGAGACACACGCCCATCGCACTCGCCGCGTTCGCGGTCGTCGCGCTCGCAGCGCCGCTCGCCCACGCGCAGATCATCACCCTCAACCGCGGGTTCATGCCCGACCCGCAGCGCTTTCAGGGCACCGCGGGCGGGCCCGTCAGCGCGCAGACCGTCCAGCAGGATTGCCGCGGGTTCATCCCCGCGCAGCCCAGCTTCATTCTGCAGACGCCGACGGGCTTCAACTTCCTGCGCGTCTTCGCCGACTCGGGCAGCGACACGACCCTCATGGTGCGCGGGGTCAACCAGACCTGGTGCAACGACGACAGCTTCGGCGGTTCGAACCCCAGCGTCGACATGCAGGGCATTCCCCCGGGGCGCTACGACATCTACGTCGGCACCTACTCCGCGGGGCAGGCGTACCCCTACCAGCTCTCGGTCACCGAGCTGCGCTCGAACCGCCCCGGCGGCACGGGCGCAAACCCCGCGATGCAGCCGCAGATCCCGCCGCAGATCCCGCAGGTGCCGCAGTTCAACGCGCAGGCGATGCTCGGCAACCTCAACCCCTCGCTGCCCGCCATCGGGCGCCCCCTCAACGTGCCGCCCAACCCCATCCGCGTCACCGCGGCGATGGGCCGCACCACGGGCGAGTTTCGCGCCTCCAACGTGCAGGGCGACGGCACCTGCACCGGGTGGACGCAGGCCGCCCCGTCGCACACGATGGTCATCACGCGCCCGCAGCCCTTCCTCGTGGTGGCGGTCACCTCCGCGGCCGACTCGACGCTCATCATTCGCCGGCCCGACGGCTCGGTGGTCTGCAACGACGACCACTACCAGTTCAACCCCGGCATCGAGGGCCCGTTCCCCGCGGGCCTCTATCAGATCTGGGTGGGCGCCTATCGCCAGAACGAGCTGCGCCCCTATCGCATCACCGTGAGTTCGAACCCCAGCGCGCACCCGTGACCGTGCGCGTTCGCGTGGGGTAGTGTCGCCCCGCGCTCATGTCCTGCCACCAGCAACTCCTCGCGGCGACGGCCGCCGCGCTCCTCGCGATGGCCCCCGCGAGCGCCGCCGCGCAGACCGTACGATCGTACCACCCGCGCATCTTTCTCAGCGCCATGGGCCAGCGTGGCATCTCGCCCGCCACGCTGCGCGCGCGCTGCGAGTCGTCGGCGCTCCACGCCCGCGCGTGCCGCATCGCCGCGCCGGTGCCCGCGCAGCCCACGTCGGCCACGCCGCCGCTCACGGTGGTCAACAACGCCCTGCGGTACCTCCTCTTCAGCGAAGACTCCACGCTGCAGTTCGTGCGAGACGAGATCAACCGCCTCGGGGCCGCGGTCGACCGCGGCGACGAGAGCGGGCAGCTCCTCGCCAACGCGCCGCGCGTCCTCCAGATGGCCCTCGCCTACGACTGGCTCTACGACGCGCTCAGCACGGCCGACCGCGCCACGATCCGCGGCTACCTCGAGTCGTACGCCGAGTACGCGCTCTCGCATCAGCCGCAGGATGTGTTCTCGTCCGAGGCCTACGCGCAGGCCGCGGCGGTGGGCCTCGCGGGCCTCGCGCTCGCGGCGCCGGGCGACACGGCCATGGCGTCGGCGTCGCGCTACGTGGCCTACGCCAACGCGCGCTGGCGCTCGCAGCTCCTGCCCGCCCTCGGGTACACGCGCGGGTGGTGGCCCGAGGGGCCCGCGTGGTTCAACGCCTACGCGGGTCGCTACGCCCTCTACTACGCCATCGCGTGGACCACCGCGACGGGCGAAGACCTCGTCGCGTGGGCGCGCGACAACGCGTCGGACCCCTTCAACGCCGCGGTGCGCTACGAGGCCTACGCGCTGCGCCCCGACCTCAAGTACCCCGTGTTCGGCGACGCGCTCGGCACCGCGCCCGCGGGCGCCGCGGGGCAGCGCGGGCTGCTCGACATGCTCGCGTGGGCCACCGGGTCACCCACGGCGCAGTCCCTCGCCGACGAGGTCTCCGTGCGCCTCCCCGCGGGGCAAGACTATGGGGGCCGCGAGGCGTGGCACCAGGTGGTGTTCTACGAGCCCCAGCGGCCCTCGCGGCCGTCGCGCGTCGACCTGCCGCTCGCGGCGCACCAGTC
>CAISKJ010001599.1 GCA_903885885.1 uncultured delta proteobacterium | reverse complement strand
GGCTCGACGGGCGCCGAGCCGCCCACGTACTCCGAGATCGAGCGCTTCTGGAGCGCGACCTTTCGCTACTTCGAATCCAACGATCGGCGCTTCGCGCACCCGACGCCCATTCAAGGCCGGTGGACCATCGACGCCATCGGGCTCGCGCCCGCGGTGCTGCGCAAGGTGTACGGCGCCAACGCGGCGCGCCTGCTCAACATCCCCTGGCAGTGAGCGCGCGCTACGCGGGCTTCGACGCCGGGCGCTCACGCGGGCTCGCGCGCAGCGTCGCGACGGCCACGCCCGCGAGCACCGCGAGGGCGCCTGCGACGGTGCGTGCGGTGAGCGACTCGGGCGCCACCACCACGCCGAGCCAGCGCGCGAGCGTGGCGCTCACGGTGACGGCCATCACCGACGCGAGCACGGGCTGCACGTACACGAACACGCTCACGACCGAGGCGGGCACGCGGCCGAGGGCGAGCGCGTTGGCGCCGTACGCGAAGGCCGTCGGCACGATGAGAATGTACGCGAGGGAGGCGAGCACCGGCGGAGACCAGCCGGGCGCCGCAGCGATCGTCTCGCGGAGCCCCAGCGGGAGCGCGAAGAGGAGCCCAGCATAGAAGGCCCAGCGCACCACCGAGGTGCCGCCGTGGCGCACGATCGCGTCGCGCGCGAGCGAGAGGTACACGGCGTAGGCGCAGCAGTTGAGCACCACCATCGCGTCGCCGGCGAGGTGGTCGCCGCCGAGGGCGAGGCGCTCGGGGCGCACCACGAGGGCCATGCCCGCGACGGCGATGAGCGTGCCGAGCGCGAAGCGCGGGCGGTAGGCCTCGCGCCCCGTCGCGACGGTGAACACCGCGGTGAAGAGCGGAATGGTCGCGATGAGCACCGTCGCGTTGATGGCCGTGGTGCGGCGCAGGCCCGCGAGAAACAGGGCCTGGTTGATGAACACGCCCAGGAGGCCGAGGCGCAGCATCGCGAGGCGCTCGCCGCGGGGCGGGAGCTGGCGCTCGCCGCGCGCGACGCCGAGGAGGCCGAACACGAGCGCGGCCCCCGCGGTGCGGAGCAGCACCAGCGACTGCCACGGCACCGCGCTCACGGTGACCTTGCCCACGACGGCGAGCGACGCGAAGGCGAACTGAACGGCGAAGAGGAGCGCGAGGACGCGCGGGGGCGTGCGAGGCACTGCGCGCGACGACTACGCCGCGGGGTCTTGCGGGGGCGGCGACGACACGACGGCGGGCGGCGTGGCGAGCGTGCCCTCGCGGCCGTAGCGCTCGAAGAGGCGACCCCACTCGGTGTCGCGCGTCCAGTTCTCGAAGGTCTTACGGTCCTTCATCGGCCAGCGATAGTAGTCGTGATAAAACTCGCTGCCGAAGATGAAGGCGTTCACCAGAGGCGTGTGAAAGAAGAGCTTCTGGAAGGGCTTCATGGGGCCGAACCACATGAAGTCGCCCACCTTCGAAGCGCCGTTGTCGCCCACCTGGAAGCCCCACGACTCGCCCGAGATGTCGTCGCCGACGATCTCGATGTCGCGCGGGTCGCCCACGCCGAGCCCGTCTTCGTGGGCCACGTTCACGTACTCGAGCGACATGGGGTCGAAGCCCATCATCTTGGCCGCCACGGCGTCGATGGCGACCTGGTCGTCGCTCGCGAGCATGTAGTTCTTCACCACGGGGAACATGGTGCGAGGCCCCGGGCCGTTGCCCGCGGTCGTGCCGTCCATGATGGCGAAGACGCCGGGGTGAATCTCTTTCTGAATGGCGAGCAGGTCGACCAGCGTGCGGTGAATCCACGAGTGCGTGTAGTGGCGCTTCGTGGCGAGCAGGCCGCCGAACGCGTTCTTCATCGCGCCCGTGGTGGTGGTGTAGATGTGGCACTTCACCGTGGGCAGGTGAACGATGTTCTTGCCCTCGAAGTAGTCAGGGATGCGAATCCCCTCGGGGAAGATCTTCGGCAGCACGTGCATGCGCGCCTTGGGTCGATAGTCGATCCAGCGCATGTCCTCGTCGCGGAAGTTGTACTTCACCGGGATGTCGTACTTACGAAAGATGGGGAGGTAGTGGTTGAGGTCCTCCCCCTTGAAGGCGTTGGTGACCACGGTCTTGTTCTGCACGCACACGAGGTCTTGAAACCCCGACTCGCGCAGCGCCACGACCGACCCCTCGATCTGCCACGGCGTGCTGTTGGCGCCGGGGAAGGGGTAGTGCCACGAGATGTTGTCCTTGAGGATCGTGGTGGCGCCCTTCTTGAGGGCCTTCTCCATGCCCGCGAGCTCGCACAGCCGCGACACGTCTTTGAGAATGGTCTCGGGCTGCACCTTGAGGACGGCAACCTTGCTCTTCGCCATGGGTCGGTTCTGCTCCGTAGGAAAGTTCAGTGACTCAGCGCGCGCCGGTCGTCGTGGGCGCACCCTCGACGCGCTTCATAAAAGTTGCCCGCTCGCCGCGCAACGGGCGCCGCGCCCGAGCGGTCACCTCGCGGCCGCGAGCGGGCCGCAGGCGGCGTGCCTCAGCGCGCGTTGAACGCCGCGCGGCCGCCGAAGAGGGCCCCGTCGCCGAGCTCATACTCGATGCGCAGGAGCTGGTTGTACTTGGCCGTGCGCTCGCCGCGCGAGGCGCTGCCTGTCTTGATCATGCCCGCGTTGGTGGCCACGGCGAGGTCGGCGATGAAGGTGTCTTCGGTCTCGCCCGAGCGGTGCGACACGATGTTGGTGTAGCCCGCGCGCGTCGCCATGCGCATCGTGTCGAGCGTCTCGGTCACCGAGCCGATCTGATTGAGCTTGATGAGAATCGAGTTGGCGATGCCCCTCGTGATGCCGTCTTTGAGCCGCTTGGGGTTCGTGACGAAGAGGTCGTCGCCCACGAGCTGCACGCTGCCGCCGAGGCGCTCGGTCATGAGCTTCCACGTATCCCAGTCGTCTTCGGCCGCGCCGTCTTCGATCGACACGAGGGGGTACTTCTTCGCCCACGCCTCCCACACGGCCACGAGCTCGGCGCCGGTGATCTTCGCGCCGCCCCACCCGTAGGTGCGCGTCTCGCGGTCGTAGAACTCGCTCGCCGCCACGTCGAGCGCGAGCAGCACGTCTTTGCCGAGGGTGTAGCCCGCCGACGAGACCGCGTGCGCCACGCGCTCGAGCGCCTCTTCGTTGCTCTTGAGCCGCGGCGCGAAGCCCCCTTCGTCGCCCACCGCGGTCGAGAGACCCTCCTTCTTCAGCTCGCCCTTGAGCTTCTGAAAGATCTCGACGCCCGCGCGCAGCGCCTGCGAGTACCGATCGAAGCCCACGGGGCAGATCATGAACTCCTGCACGTCGAGGCCGTTGTCGGCGTGGGCGCCGCCGTTGAGAATGTTCATGAGCGGCACCGGGAGCACGCGCGCCTGCGCGCCGCCCAGGTAGCGCCACAGGGGCAGGCCCACGGCGTCGGCCGCCGCGCGCGCGACGGCCATCGACACGCCCAGAATGGAGTTGGCGCCGAGGTGCGACTTGTTCGGCTTGCCGTCGGCGTCGATCATCACGGCGTCGATGCGCGCCTGGTCGAGCGCGTCGAGGTCTTCGATGGCCTTGCCCAGGTGATGCACGTGCTCGAGGGCCTTGAGCACCCCTTTGCCCGCGTAGCGTTTGGCGTCGCCATCGCGCAGCTCGAGGGCCTCGTGGACGCCCGTGCTGGCACCCGACGGCACGGCCGCGCGCCCGCGCCCGCCGCCCGAGAGGTCGACCTCGACTTCGACGGTGGGGTTGCCGCGAGAATCGAGAATCTCGCGCGCGAAGACTTCACGGATCAACGTATCGCTCATGACGCTCCTCCAATCAGGCGGCGCGAGGATAGTGGCGTGACGTCTCGGAACACAAGCCGCGCGTGCGCGCGACGCTCAATCCGACGGCGCGTCGTCGGCGGCGTCGTCGGGCGATGGCGCATCGGCGGACTTCGGCGCGTCGCTCGCGTCGTTCGCGTCGCTGCCGTCGGCGGTGTCGACCACGTCGATGGGTTCGCCCGCATCCCGCACCGTGGGCACGTCGCCCACATCGCTTGCATCGGCGCCAACGTCGGCCACGTCTCGCGCGGCGTCGTCGGTCGCGTCGCGCACGTCGGCCACGTCGGTGGCGTCGCGCGCGTCGGCGTCGTCGGTCGCGTCGCGCACGTCGGCCACGTCGGTGGCGTCGCGCGCGTCGGCGGCATCCGACGCGTCGGTCGCATCGCGCACGTCGACCACATCGCCCGCGTCGATGGCATCGCGTGGCGCATCGAT
>CAISKJ010001598.1 GCA_903885885.1 uncultured delta proteobacterium | reverse complement strand
CGCGGGCCTCGGCGGCCAGGCGGGCAGCGCCCTCGGCGCGCTCGGCGGCCTGGGCGCCCTCGGCGGCGGCTTCGCGGCCCCTCGCCAGGACGTGGGCACGAAGATCAACCTCACGCCGCACATCAACGACTCGGGCGAGGTGCGCCTCGAGATCGAAGAAGAGATCTCCGAGGTGGGCGCCTCGACCGGTCAGCTCGGCGCGGTGACCATCAACCGCCGCACGGCGAAGACCACCACCGTGGTGCGCGATCAGAACACCGTGGTCATCGGCGGGCTCATTCGTAACACCGAGACCAACAGCGAAGAGCGCGTGCCGATCCTCGGCGACATCCCCATTCTCGGGGCGCTCTTTCGCCGCACCAACCGCACGGTGCAGCGCTCCAACCTGCTCTTGTTTCTCACCCCGTACGTGATCCGTGACCAGAGCGACCTGCGCCGCATCTTCGAGCGCAAGATGCGCGAGCGGCAGGAGTTCGTCGATCGGTACTTCGTCTTCTCGGAGAACGAGTACGAGCCGCCGATGGATTACACGCGCACCAACGGGCTCGTCGAAGAGATCCGCCAGTCGATCCGCGAGCTGCGCGCGCGCGCCGAGCTCGAGGCGCAGTCGCGCCCCGCGCCCGCCGAGCCCCACACGCCGAGCGAGAGCATCGACCTGCCCGTCGAGATCCGCCCCGGCGGAGCGCCGGTGACCACCAACCCGCCCACGCCGGCGGGGCTCCCCAACGCGGTGCCGAGCTTCCCCAGCAGCGGCGCGCCCGCGCTGCCGATCAACTTCGCGCCCGTCGTGGGCACGCCCGTGCAGCCGTGACGGTCTGAGAGGGAGCGTCCACGTGAGCACCGCGCAGTACATGGCCGACGTGTTTCGACGCTACGGGGTGGTCGACGAAGACCGCCTCGCCGCGGCCCTCGCCGCCGCGGAGCGCGACCGCGGGGGCACCCTCCTCGACGCGCTCGTGCGCGAAGGCATGGACGAAGCCCCGCTCTCGTCCGCGCTCGCCGACGCGATGGGGCTCGAGTTCTGGGAGGAGCTGCCCAAGACCGAGCACCTCCCGATGCAGCTCCTGCGCGAGATCGCGTTCGATTTCAGCTACGCGCGGCAGCGGCAGCTCATGCCCTTCCGCGAGCTCGACGGGGGCACGATTCAGGTCGCGCTGGGCAACCCCCTCGACACGGTGGCCCTCGACGATCTGCGCATGGTGCTCGGCCGCGAGGTCGAGGCCGTGGCCACCACGCCGACGGCGGTGCTCGACGCCATCAACCGCGCGCAGGCCGAGGTCAACCGCACCGCGGAGCTCGAGCACAAGGGAGCCTCCGAGGTCGCCGACGACGCGCGCGCCGACCTCCTCGAGAGCGACGAAGACGCCCAGATCATCCGGTGGGTGAACAGCCTCTTCGTCGAGGCCGTGAAGGAGCGCGCGAGCGACATTCACATTCAGCCCGGCCAGGGGAAGGTGGTGGTTCGCTACCGCATCGACGGCAAGCTGTACCCCATGCGCGAGGCGCCCAAGAACGTGCTCCCGAGCATCGTGGCGCGCATCAAGATCATGTCGGGGCTCAACATCGCCGAGAAGCGACTGCCCCAGGATGGTCGCATCGGGTTCAAGCTCGGCCAGAAGGACGTCGACATCCGCGTCAGCACCATTCCCGTGGGGCAGGGCGCGGGCGAGCGCATCGTGATGCGCATTCTGAACAAGTCGAGCGTGATGCTCGAGCTCACCGACCTGGGCTTCGCGCCCGATCGCCTCGAGCTCATGCACGACCTCATCAACCGCCCTGAGGGCATCGTGCTCGTGACGGGCCCCACGGGCTCGGGCAAGACGACCACGCTCTACGCGTGCCTCAACAAGATCAACAGCCCCGAGATCAACATTCTCACGGCCGAAGATCCCATCGAGTACGACATCGCGGGCCCCGGGCAGATGCAGGTGAACCCCAAGATCGGGCTCACCTTCGCGTCGTGCCTGCGCGCGTTTCTTCGCCAAGACCCCGACGTGATCATGGTCGGTGAGATTCGCGACAAGGAGACCGCCGAGATCGCCGTGCACGCGTCGCTCACGGGCCACCTGGTGCTCTCGACGATTCACACCAACGACGCGGCGGGCGCCGTCACCCGCCTCGTGCACATGGGCATCGAGAACTTCAACCTCACGAGCTCGCTGCTGGCCATTCTGGCCCAGCGCCTCGTGCGCGTGCTGTGCCCCCACTGCAAGGAGGCGTACACGCCGCGCGATGTCGATCTCGCGCGCCTCGGCCTCGACCGCACGCGCCTCGCCCAGCGCCTCGCGCGCCCCGAGACCCACTACTCGCGCAGCGCCTTCGGCGGCTCGCCCGCGGCGCAGGTGGCCGCGGCCATCGTCAACGGGTACCCCGTGACGCTCTACCGCGGTAAGGGCTGCGTGCTCTGCCAGAACACCGGTTTTCAGGGCCGAACGGGCATCTACGAGCTCTTGCTCGTGACCGACATGATCCGCTCGCTGGTGATCAAGAACTCCGACTCGCCGACGATTCGGCGCGCCGCCGTGGAAGAGGGTATGGACACGCTGCGCGACGACGGCGCGCGCAAGGTGCTCGAGGGCTTCACGACGATCGAAGAAGTGCTCGCCGCCACGCAGGACGAGGTCTGACCGAATGGGACACTTCGCGTACACCGGGGTCGACGCAAAGGGCCGCACGCAGCGCGGGACGGTCGACGCCGACGACGTGAAGGGCGTACGCCAGCTCCTGCGCAAGCAGGGCGTGTTTCTCGACTCGGCCACGCCCCTCGCGGAGGGCAACGCGAAGGCGAAGCCCACCGTGAAGGCCGCGACGGGCGGGGCTGCGACCGCGGCGCCCGCGCAGGGCGTCAACCTCGCCGAGAGCGCGCCGGGGCTGCTCAAGGTGGTGAAGTTCCTCAAGCGCCTGGTGTCGTCGCCGGGGCAGGCCGTGGCCATGTCGACGCGGCAGCTCGCCACGCTTGTAAAAGCGGGCATTCCGCTCGTCGAGGCCCTCACGGCTCTCATCGATCAGATCGAGGACGAGGACCTCCGCGAGGCCTACGCCGACGTGCGCAACAAGGTGAACGAGGGCACCTCGTTTGCGATCGCGCTCGGGGGGCACACCGACTTCTTCCCGGGCCTCTACGTGAGCATGGTGTCGGCGGGCGAGGCCTCGGGCACGCTCGACGCGGTGCTCGCGCGCCTCGCCGACTTCATGGAGGGGCAGGTCAAGCTCAAGAACAAGGTCGTGGGCGCGCTCGCGTACCCGGCGTTCATGGCCATCATGGGCGTGGTGATCTTGTGGGTGATGATGGTCGTGGTGGTGCCCAAGGTGAGCGCCATCTTCGAAGACTTTCGCGCCGCGCTGCCCTGGTACACGGCCCTGCTCATCAACGTGTCGAAGTTTCTCGGCACGTTCTGGTGGCTCATTCTCATCGCGCTGGGCGCGGGCGGGTACTTCTTCGCGCGCTGGAAGAAGACCCCGGAGGGCGCCTATCGGTGGGACGCGTTCACCCTGCGCGTGCCGCTCTTCGGTGAGCTGTTGCGCATGGTGGCCATCACGCGCTTCACGCGCACGCTCTCGACCCTGCTCGCCTCCGGCGTGGCGCTCTTGAAGGCGATGGACATCGTCAAGAACGTCATGGAGAACAAGGTGCTCGAGGCCGTGATCACCGAGGCCGCGGCGAGCATCAAGGAGGGCGAGAGCATCGCCGAGCCGCTCAAGCGCTCGGGGCGTTTTCCCCCCATCGTCACCCACATGATCGCCATCGGTGAGCGCTCGGGCGAGCTCGAGTCGATGCTCGAAGCGGTGGCCGATTCGTACGACAGCGTGATCGACGCGCGCGTGGCGATTCTCACCTCGCTCCTCGAGCCCATTCTCATCGTGGTGATGGGCGGCCTCTCGGGCGGCGTGGCCTTCTCGATTCTCATGCCGCTCTTGCAGCTCAACGAGTTCGCGTCATGAGCCGTCGGCGCCGACGGCCGCGCGAGCGCACGGTGGTGTTCCCGTGGGAGTCGCGCGCGCCTGCGTTCTCGTGGTTCTCGCGGCGCCACGCGGGCGCAGGGGTGGCCATCGTGCTGTGCCTCGTGGGCGCGTGGGTGCTCGTGTCGCTCGACGACCGCCGCCGCAAGGTGCACGCGACGCGCGCCGCCATTCGCAGCGTGATGCTCGCCACGGAGGCCTTTCGCGCCGACCTCGGGCGCTGCCCGGCCAGCATCGAGGAGCTCGCGCGGCCGCCCGAGGTGTCGGGCGTGACGGGGCGCTACCTCACCGAGGTGCGCCTCGACGGCTGGGGCCGCCCCCTCCAGCTGCGCTGCCCCGGGTGGAAGCACCCGTCGTCGGCTGACGTTGTTTCGTCGGGGCCCCCTGAGGGGCTCTTTCCCGCAGAGACCATCGAGTGAAAATCGCCGGAGAGATTGCCATGAAGCACCGCACCGCCACGAAGAAGCTCCCGCGCCGGCTCTCACGCCGCGCGCTCCGCCGCATCGCCCAGCGCGGCATGACGCTCATCGAGATCATGATCGTCGTGGTGATCATGGGGCTCATCGCGAGCGCCGTGGGCATCGGCGTGTTCAACCAGGCCAAGAAGGCCCGCGTCGAGACGGCCACCGCCGAGACGCGCAGCATCGAGCACGCCGTGCAACTGTGGCAGCAGGATCACCCCACCGGGTGCCCCACGGTGGCCCAGCTCCAGGCCGACCGCGTGCTCGACAACCACGCCCGCTCGAAGGATCCGTGGGACAACGAGTACAGCGTGTCGTGCGAGAACGGCGACGTGACCGTGCGCTCGAAGGGCCCCGACGGGCAAGAGGGCACCGACGACGACATCCCCCGCGTGCGTCGCTGAGGGGACCGTCGTGCGCGTGAAGGCCCACCGCGAGAGAGTCCGCGCTACGCCCCGCTCCGGCGGTGCGAACGCGGCCTCGCGCGGCTTCACGCTCATCGAGATCATGATCGTGGTGCTCCTCGCGAGCCTCATGGCCACGGCGGCCACGGTGGGCTTCGGCGCGGTGCGCCGCGGGCACCTCCGCTCGGGGGCGTCGCACATCGCGTCGGCGCTGCGCGCCTCGTACGTGCACGCGCTCACCACGGGGCGCACCACGCGGCTCGTGATGGTGGTGGGCTCGAACCGCTTCTGGATCGAAGACACCGACGACGCGCACGTGCTCGACACGGCCGACCCGATGCACCAGGGCGGCGCCGCGGGCACGACCGCCGAAGAGGCCGAGATCGCCGCGCGCCGCGCGGCAGACAACATCTCGAACCAACGCCCGCGCGCGCCCCGCGCCGAGTTCGCGCGCCCCGCGGGCGCCCGCTACCGGGAGCGCACCCTCGCGGAGGATGTGACCATCGTGCGGCTCTACACCGAGCACGCCGAGGAGGCCCGCGAGGAGGGCAACGGGCACGTGTACTTCTGGTCCGGCGGCGTGGGCGAGCGCGCCGTGGTGCAGCTCCGCGGCGTGAGCGGCGAGGTGTACTCCGTGGTGCTGCGCCCGCTCACGGGGCACTCGCAGATCGTCGATCGCGCGGTAGAGCCCGCGGCCGTCGACGAGAGCCAGGGCACCGATCAGGTCGAGGTCGACGCGCGCGACCGCGACCTGCAGAGGGCGCAATGAGACGCCGCGGGCAGCGGGGCTTCACGCTCATCGAGGTGATGATCGCCATCGCCATTCTCTCGATGGCGCTCGCGACGGTGTTCGGTTCGAACATCGGCGGCGCGCGGAGCACGGCGCACGCGCGGCACATCACGCGCGCCACGATGATGGCCCGCTGCCGCATCGTGGAGGCCGAGGCGTACCTGGTGAAGAACCAGCTCCCGCCCGCGGACATGGAGCTCGAAGACCCGCCCGCCACGGGGGCCGAACCCTGCTGCACCGACGGGATCACCTGCGACGCGAAGGTCGAGCGCATCGAGCTCCCGGCGCCCTCGACGGTCGAGACGGCCGCGGGCGATCGGATGCTGGGGCGCGCGGCGGGCGCCGCGTCGGGCACCTCGTTCGGCGGCCCCGGCGGCGTGCGCGGCG
>CAISKJ010001597.1 GCA_903885885.1 uncultured delta proteobacterium | reverse complement strand
GGCGGCTGGGACGTGCGCCTGCGCGACGAATCCCAGCAGCGCGAGCAGTTTGTGCCCGCGAACCCCGACCCGTTTCCGCGTCCTGCGAACTACACCAACGGCTACTCGACCTACGGCGCGAGCGCGGGCCCCGACGACCCGCGGCACCCCAACCGCCACCGCGACGAGCCGCAGAACCAGGGCCTCGGCCCGGGCCGCGAAGACGGCGCGCAACCGCAGCCTCCGGCGGCCGAGCCGCAGGGCGCGGCCCGCGCCGCGAACGGCGCGACGACGAGCGGATCACAAGGGACGAGTGGCAACGGAGCGCCCGCCCGCGGCGGCCCTGCAACGGGCATCGGCGGCGCGACGGGCGACGAGGCGAGCGCATCGGGCGAGGGCGCGGGGAGCGATTCCGCCGCGCGCGACGGAAGCCTCGAGGAGCCCGAGCGGCACCGCACCGAGCTGCGTCTCTTGTCGGTGCAGTCGACCGAGGCGCACGGGGGCGGCGTGGTGCGCGGCACCGTGGTGCTCTGCGAGGGCGACGCGCGCGACGAGGCCAACGCGCCGGTGGCCGACCTGCCGGTCATCTTTCAGCTCATGCAGGGCAACCACGTGGTCGAGATGATGCGCAACGGGCGCCGCGAGGCGGCCCTTGGCACCACGGTCACCGACGAGCGCGGGGCCTTCAGCGCGCGCGTGATGCTCCCCCTGGAGCTCGAGGCGGGCACCTACGCCATTCGTGTGATGACGCCGGGCGACCCGCGCCACACGCGCGCCCAGGCAGAGTGAGAGACCGCCCGGGGCGATAACGCGCTTCTTCCATTCGACGTGCGGGGCGCGTTACCGTGCGCGGGTGATGGGCCGAACGCGCACGCTACTCCCGCTGCTCGCGCTGTGCGCTCTCGCCGCACCGCGTACCTCGTACGCCGATGAGCGCGCGGAGGCTCGGCGACATTTTCGCGCGGGCATCGAGCTCGTGTCGCAGCGTCGCTTTGCCGAGGCGATCAACGAGTTCGAAGAGGCCAACCGCATTCTTCCGAACGCGAACGTGCTCTTCAACATTGCGCGGGCCTACGCCGACGCGAGGCAGCTCGACCGCGCGATCGAGTACTACCAGCGGTACCTCACCAACGAGGTGCCCGACCGCGCCGACGTCGAGCAGAGCATTCGCGACCTCGAGCGCAGACGCCGTGAGAGCGCGCCGCCGCCGCCGCCGCCGCCGCCGCCGCCGCCGCCGCCGCCGCCGACCGCGACCGACACGCCCGCGACCGAGC
The DNA here is from genome assembly GCA_903885885.1 of uncultured delta proteobacterium. GTDB lineage: Bacteria > Myxococcota_A > Polyangia > Polyangiales > CAISKJ01. The sequence goes on along the minus strand of CAISKJ010001597.1, from coordinate 7,208 downwards.
CTTCGCCCGCGCCCGTGGGCAACCTCTCGACCGAGCAGGTGGCGGCGCTCCGCAGCGCCGCGCAGACGATTCTGCAGCTCACCCAGGGCGGCGCGGCAGCCACCGCGCAAGCGACGCCTACGCCCACGCCTACACCTACACCTACGCCTACACCTACGCCTGCGCCCACGCCTACGCCCACACCGGCTGCGCCCGCGGCGCCGTCGGTGAGCGACGACGCGTACGAGGAGCAGCTCGTCACCGCGACGCTGAGCGCGCAGAGCCCCCTCGACTCGCCCAACGCCTCGACGGTGATCACCGCGCAGGACATCCGCCTGTCGGGCATCACGGCCATTCCCGAGCTGTTGCGCCGCGCCGTGGGCGTCGACGTGATGGCCCTCGACGCGTCAGACTATCAGGTCGGCATTCGGGGCTTCAACCGCCGGCTCTCGAGCCGCGTGCTGGTGCTCATCGACGGGCGCAGCGTCGACCTCGACTTCATCGGTCTCACCTTGTGGCCGGTGCTGCCGGTGCACGTCGAAGAGATCGAGCGCATCGAGATCATTCGCGGCCCGGGCTCGGCCCTCTACGGCGCCGACGCCTTCTCGGGCGTGGTGAACATCATCACCCGCGCGCCCGGTCAGGGCCGCAACGTGGCCTCCATCGGCGCGGGCAACGGCGGCCGTCTGCGGGCCATGGCCATGACCACGGGCCGCGCCGGGGCCGTGTCGTTTCGCGCGACGGCGGGCTACGACCAGGGGCAGACCTTCGGGCGCCTCATCGAGTCGAGCGACCTCACCTACCGCGTGACGGCGCCCGACGCGAACCTCGCGCTCCAGGGCGTGCGCGCCGACCTCGACCTGAGCACGCGCTTCGGCGCATCGACGCTGCGCGGCGGCGTGACGGCGGCGCGCGACACCATCTGGTTCAACGCCATCGGCCCCCTGCGGCGGTTCTATAGCAACATCACCTTCGTGCAGCCGTGGGCCCAGTTCGGGCATCGGGGCTTCACCGCGCGGGCCTTCGCGAACCTGGTCGACAGCCGCGCCGACGAGTACCTCCAGCGCTTCGGCGTGTCGTCGCTGGGCAACCGGCTCTACCAGAACGTCTTCGACCTCGAGCTGCGCTACGCGAGGGACCTCCGCGCGGGCCCGGTGCCCATCAACCTCACGCTCGGCGCGAGCTATCGCCTCAAGCACATCACGTGGAACTTTCTCAACGCCGACCACGTGCTGAACCACTTCGCGGGCTACGTGCAGGCGCAGGCGCGGCTGCTGCCCAACCTCACGGCGCTCGCGTCGTTTCGCGTCGACGTTCACCCCGTGCTCGACACGCCCGTGTACTCGCCGCGCGCGGCGCTGATCTACAAGCCCACGCCCCGCAGGGCGCTGCGCCTCTCGGGCGGCACGTCGTTTCGCACGCCCACGATGCTCGAGCTCTACCTCGACTTGCAGAACCCCACCACGGTGCCCGGCGTCGAGGTGCGCGTGCAGGGCGGCGAGGTGTACGCCAACGGCGCGCAGCGGCTCCGCGCCGAGAGCTCGGTGTCCGTCGACCTGGGCTTTCAAGACCAGACGAGCGACGTGGTTCAGTATGAGCTCAACGCGTTCTACACGCGGGGCACCGACCTCATCGAGCTGGGCAACGTGGCCTTCAACCCGCTGCCGGGCGTGAACAACCCCGGCGGGCCCATCGAGGTGGGGCGCTTTCACTTCGTGAACAACCCCTTCGTCACGTCGATGATCGGCGCCGAGGCCTCGCTGCGCGTGCAGCCCTTCGACGGCCTCGACCTCTACGGCAACTACACCTTCGCCTTCACCCAGCAAGAGACCGGGAGCCTCCTCGCGGGCGACGAGCGCACGCCGCAGCACAAGTTCAATGTGGGCGCGCAGCTGCGCACGCGCCTCGGGCTCGACCTCTCTGTCGACGGTCACTTCATCTCTCGCACCGTATGGAGCGAGCAGGATTTCGACACTGCGCGCGGCGTCGTCTACGTGGCCTACCCCCTCGACGCGTACTTTCAGCTGAACGCGCGCGTCGGGTACCGCGCCCTCGCCGACCGCCTCGAGTTCGGCGTGACGGGCTTCAACCTCACCGACAACCGCGCGCGGCAGCACCCCTTTGGCGCGCCCCTCGGCGCGCGCGTGATGGGCACTGTGACCTTTCGGTACTGAGAGACGCCAATGACCTCACGAGGCTCACCGCTCCCGCTCCTCGCCGCGCTCTCGCTGGCGCTCGTCTCGTGCGGCGACGCGCCGCTCACGCGCAATGTCGGCGACGACTACCTCAACCACAACGGCCCCGCGGGCCGCATCGAGGGCACGATTCTCTACGAAGGTCCGCCGCCGGCGCTCGACGCCAACGGCGTGCCCCTCGGCCGCGTGGTGCTGCTGCTCTTTCACGCCAACAACCCGCCGCCGCCCGACGGCTTCGCCACCACCGCCGCGAGCCTGCAGGCCATTCCGGCCACGCGCCTCTTCGCGGGCGCCACGGCGCTCCCCGGCGGTCGCGTGCGCGCCTCGGTGGCCTTCACCTTTCCGAGCATCGAAGAGGCCGGCGAATATCAGCTTCGGGCCTTTTACTCCGCGCGCAGCGAGCTCGAGGGCTTTCACCCCCTCTTCGGCGTGCGCTCGCAGCCCATTCGCGGCGACGTAGGCGGCGGCGCCCTCATCGACCCGACCGCCGTCGCCGCGCCGCGCTTCGTCACCCTCGGCGTCGGCAGGGCCGTCACCTCGGCGAGCGGCACCACGTGGACGATGCCCGAGCAGGGCTCCGTCACCCGCGGCGTGACGGTGTTCCTCGGCCTCCCGTACCCCGACGATCGCCCCGTGTTTCGCGTCGCCGACATGCCTCCGCCCGCGGGTTTCGCGGTCGCCCCCGTGGCCGCGCGCCCGGCGCCTGGTGCGGCCACCGCCGACTACGCCGCGCGCACGGGCTTTCTCTCGCCCGCGGCCCGCACGCTGGTGTTTCCGAGCAACCTCCCCGCGGGCCTCCCCGACGACGCCCGCATGATCGCCGCCGCGCTGCCGTCGTTCACCCTGAGCGTGGGCCTGCCCGACGGTGAGCTCCCCGCGGCCCGCAACGCGGGCGTGGTGTTCGACAACGCCGCGCTGCGCTTCACCCTCGGTCCGCTGTACCGCCCGGCGCACCCGACGCTCTTGCCCGTGCCCGTCTCGCCCACGATGTTCGCGCCCGTTCCGTGGACGTACCCGCTCGTGCTCTTCGTGAAGCTGCACGAGCCCACCGCGGCCGAGCGCGCCGTGCTCTCGCAGCCGTCGCCCGACCCGTCGCAGCTCGCGAGCATCGTGACGGCGCTCAACCAGCCCGAGCGCGAGCCCGGCGTCGCGCCCGTGGTGCTCTTCGGCGTCATGGTGCCCGACGCGGGCCTCGCGGGCGTGTTCACCCTCCCCACGATGCCCGTGACCGCGCGCGAGGCGCGCGTGGTGATGTCTCCCATCGCGGTGCAGATTCGCCCCGACGGCTCCACGGTGCCCATCGCGCCGCGGCTCCCGCCGGGCCTCGCGGCCACCCTCGCCGCGCTGCGCCCCGACGTGCAGTGCACCGAGGCGGGCATCCCCGCGGGCCGCTACGGCATCACGATCGTGACGCGCGCGGGGCAGACGTGGTCGCTCCCCAACGAGCTGTCGCCGTACGCGTTTCCGCCCAACGCGCGCATCGCCGCGGCGTCGCAGGGCGTGGTGCTTCGCATCGACCGCGCGCCCCCCACCGCGGGGTACGTGTGCCCGATGCCGCGCACGCCCTGACTACACCGCGCGGAGGTCGCGACCGGAACACGTGTTCCGCTCGAGCGGAAGCCGTGTTCCGCTCTTCACATCACCATTGGGAGAGGTTCCACGTGTCGCTCAGACGCACACGGCGACGCGCGATCCGACGCGCAGCGCATGCCAGTCTGACGACGGGTCGGTGCCGCTCACGTCGAGGCGCGCGCGAACGCGGTACGTGTGCTTCGCGTTCACGCCGAGGTAGGTCGGCCTCGCGTTCGCGGGGATGCGCACCCGCGCGCGCAACGGCACAGATTTGCCGGGCTCGAGACGAAACGGCTCGCTCAGACGAAAGTGGGCGCGCACCGTCACCGTCTCACCGCCGACGAGCGGCTCTCGGGGGCGCGTACGCGTCGGGTCGCTGAAGGAGAGCACCTCGAAGGCACCCGCATCGAGGATCTCGTGGGCCTCCAGGTCGAGCACCACGCCGCGCGCGAAGATCTCCGCCCCCGCGCTCTGCACGACGACCCGTACGGCGAGTTCGTCACCGGGGTACACGGCGTCGGCCTCGAGCTCGAGGGAGAGGTGCGCACCGCCGCCGGTAACGAAGTTCCACGCGCTCTTGATCGTGTCGCCGAATGCCATGACCGTGCTGTCTCCTGAAGCGCCTCGTGCGCTCTCGGTGGGGAGACGCGGCGGCTCTACCAGGTCTGACAACGAGCGCGGGGGCTTAGCACCCGGGGGCGTGCGGACACACAGCACAGAGCGATCGCTTCACGTACGTCTGATGGCAGATCGCGAAGCGTCCACCCACGCGCAGCAACCGAAAGAGGTAACGCGCCTCGATGTGCGCGCACCCCGTCTGGCTGTGCGTGTTGTCCTCCACCGCCGATGCCTCGACGCGTGTCACCGTGGGGTCGGCTCCCGCGATCGAGAGGCATGTCGGAGGCACGTCTTCCGAGTAGGGTGGCGCCTCGGTGGTCACCGCAGCCGCGCCCCAGTCGAACTGCAAACGCCCGCCGTTGCTCGCGAAGCCGCTCCAATATGTCTCCAGACCGCGCGGCGTTGCGGGGCCGTCTTCGCCGTTCATCCTCACCTGCGCGGCGTAATAGGGCGCGACGTGTCGCGCATCGCGTCGGGCCTCGTCCCAGGCACGCACAAACGCAACCGCATCCGTGGCATCGGAGGGCACCTCGGTGCGCGAAGGAAGCGCCCGTGTCGTGACGTCGACAGGACCGAAGTGCGCGAAGGCTCCAACCGCACCAACCGCCGTGGCGGCGAGCACCGCGACGAGGATCCATCGACCGCTCCCGCGCGGCTTCGTCGGCGCGGGCACGAGGCGCGTCGGCGCATGGGGCGGTGCGAACGACGTGGGAGCGAGAACCTCCGTAGGCGCGTAGGGCTCCGCCGCGCGGGCGTGATCGAGGTGGTATCGCAACGACTCCCAGGCGGCGTTGGCGTCGACGAAGCGCGCCGCGGGATCGAACGCCACGCAGCGCGCGAACCACGCGTCGAAGCCCGGCGGGATCGCCCTCTCGCGGCCTTGCGCGCGCGCGTGCTCGTACGCGCTCGGCGTTGCGTTCGCGGTTCGGGCGTCGTGGTACTCCGCGCCGGTGAGCATCCAGTAGGCCAGCAGGCCAAGCGCCCACACATCGGCGGAGGGAGACACCGTCCCAGCCATCATCTGCTCGGGGGCCCACCATCCCGCGGTGCCGACCACGATCGAGGCGGGAGTCGCCGCGCGGGGCGCCGTGAGCGCCTTTGCCACGCCGAAGTCGAGCAGCTTGACGAGCGCGCCGCCACGCGCGCTCTTCGACTGGCACACGAACACGTTGTCGGGCTTGACGTCGCGGTGCACGATGCCGCGCGCGTGGGCGCCGCCGAGGCCGTGGCACAGCTGCGCCATGATGTCGCGCACGCTCGCGGTAGAGAGTCTCCCGCATGTGGCGACGAGCTCGCGCAGCGTGACGCCATCGAGCAGCTCCATGAGGATCCACGGGCGCCCGTCGGTGATGTCGGCGTCGAACACCCGCACGATGTGTTCGCTCACGTCGGAGGGTGTGTGCTTCGCCTCGAGCAAGAAGCGCCTGCGTATCTCTTCGTCGTAGCACCCTTCGGCGCCGAGCAGCTTCAACGCGGCGCGCTGGCCCGTCGACGTCTGGGTGACCTCGTACACCACCCCCATGCCGCCCTCCCCGAGGCGGCGCTCAATGCGGAGGCGGTTGGCGAAGAGGCTCCCCGGTTGCAACGATGGCGGCACGACGACCTTGATAGAAAGAAGATCATCGCTCCGTCAACGGGCAACCGGTGAGAGCATCGGCGCATGGACAGCGTGCCGCCCGCAAACCTGCCGTTGGTGATCGAGGCGCTGCGAACGCGCGTCGATCGGGAACTCGCGCGCGCCCTGGGGCAGCTCCCCGCGAGCACCGAGGTGGTGGGCGGCTGGGCGAAGATCGGCGGCCTCCTCGACGCGCTGCTACGCACGGGTTTTACGCTGCTGTGTGACGAGCGCGGGCTCCCTGCGGAGGCGACCTTTCGCCGGTTCGCAGAGCGCGAGGCGTGGTCGATCGCGAAGGCGAGCGCCGGCCAGCTCCGCACCGTGCTGGCCCTGGCGGGCGCTGGGGGCGCGTCGAGCGACGTGCGCCTGCAGCGGCTGATCGCGGCCGCGAGTGATCCGCGGGGAGCGCTGGCGCGCGCGATCGCGCTGCGCAACGCGATGATGCACGGCCGCGGGGAGGTCGACCTCGCGGCGCAGCGAGAGGCGCTGAGCGCGCTGCGCGCGTGGGTCGCCACCCTCGATACCGCTTAGCTACACCTGCCGACGGGTACGTGTGCCCGATGCCGCGCTCGCCCTGAACCAAAGGCGCCTCCCGCGTGTGGGGTCTGTCGGTGCACCTCATCACACCGGAGACGCCTTTCATGAAGCACCCCGTCGCCCTCTTCGCGATCACCTCCCTCTCCTCGGCCTGCATCGACGTCGCGCACGCGCAGCCGCGCGGACCGCAGCACACCCTCGACGCGGGCGCGCCCAACACGGCCGCGCGCGACGCCCGCTGGGTCGTGCAGCGCGGCGCAGGCGTGTGGATCCCGACCTGCGTCGCGAGCGCGGGCTGCGTGGCGCCGCGCGCAGTGCCTCCGTGCGCGGCGCCTCGGCCCGACATGCGCGTCGTCGCGACGCTGTCCTTCGCGCAGACGATCGATCGCCGCTTCGCGCTCGCAGGGCAGACCGTGGCCGTGCGCGGTCGGCTCAGCGCCGGCGGCGGATGCACCGAGATGGGCTGCCCCGCGAGCGTGTGCTGCAACCACTGCCGCGGCGCGGTCGCGCTCACCGGCGAGGCGCGCTCGTCGCTCCGTGAGCTCTCGCTCGGCGCGGCCGACGAGGCCGCGTTCGCGTGCGCGGGCGACGACTCGGGTCTCTGCTGCGGCACCGCGGTGCCCGCGGGCGACGTGGTCGTGCGCGGCGTGCTGCGGGCGGTGCCGGGTTCGGGCGGCGCGTGGCGCATCGAG
>CAISKJ010001596.1 GCA_903885885.1 uncultured delta proteobacterium | reverse complement strand
GCCTCGCGGGCGACGGGTGGCGCGGCACCGCGCGGGCCATCTACCAGACGCTCCTCGCGGCCGACCCCAACGACGACGAGGCCCGCGCGGGCGTCGCGCGCCTCGAGGCCTGGCAGGGCCGCTACGACAACGCCGACGCGCTCTACCGCGCCGTGCTCGCGCGGCACCCCGACGACGCCGAGGTGCGCGCGGGCCTCGTCGACACGCTCCTCTGGCGCGCCCGGTGGGACGACGCGCGCGCCGAGCTCGACGACGGCCTGCGCCGCACGCCCGACGCGGCGCCGCTCCTCGAGCGCCTCGCGCGCCTGCACGGCTGGCAGGGCGATCAGGGCCAGGCCCGCGCCGCCCTCGACCGCGCCGTGCGCGCCTCCCCCGCCGACGCCGACCTCCGCGTCGCGCGCGACCGCGTCTTCGTGGGCGAAGCGCGCCTCGTGGGCCGCTACGACCTCTTTCCCGCGGGCGCCCCCGACACGGGCGCCGTCGACCTCTTCGTGTCGCACACCCTCGGGCGCCTCACGCTCGCCGCGCACGCCGAAGAGTCGGTGCGCCTCGCGCCCGGCGGCACGGCCTACAACGGCCTCTACGCGCTCTCGGCGGGCTACACCTTCGGCGTCGGCTGGGGCGCCTCGCTCGAGGCCGCCGTGGGCGCGCCCGCGCCCGTCGTCCCCGCGTGGACGGCGCGCGCCTCGCTCACGGCCCCGCTGGGGCGCGCCCTCTCGGCCTCGCTCTCGTACGCCCTGTGGTCCTACGCGAGCGGCCAGTGGGTGCACCTCGTCAACCCGTCGCTGAGCCTCTCGCTCTCCGACACCGTGCGCGTCGAGGCGCGCTACTGGCTCGCCGTCGTCGACACGCCGGGCTTCGCCCTCGCCGCGGTGCACACCGCGGGGGCGCGCGTCGTGTGGCGGGCCGCGCCGCGCGTCGACCTCGGCGTCGAGTACCTCTACGGCACGCAGGTCGACCGCGTGCCCACCGCAACGCAGCTCACGACCCTCGCGTCGCACGTCGCGTCGGCGTGGCTCGACTGGCTGCCCGCGCGCGCCCTCGGCGTGCGGCCCCTCTACCGCATCGAGCACCGGTCCAACGTCGACACGGGCGTGACGTACCTCATCCACTCGCTCGAGGCGGCGGTGTACACGCGCTGGTGAGGTGCTCGCTCAGGTCGCGTCGAGGGCGCGCCACGCGGCGCCGCGCACGGCGGGGTCGGGGTCGACGGTGAGGGCCTCGAGGGCCTCGCGCACGCCCGCGAGGCCGAGGCGCGCGAGGCGCTCGATGGCGGCGATGCGCACCGTCGCCGCGGCGTCGCGCAGGGCGTCGACGAGGTCGTCTTCGTAGCCCGTGACGGCGAGGGTCGCGAGCACGTCGAGGGCGATCTCGCGCACGGCCGCGTCGCCCTCCGTCGCGAGCTGCGCGCGGGCCCGCTCGGCGAGCGACGGGGCCCGCGGGTCGTCGCGGAGCTCGCGCTGCGCCTCGGCGCCCGAGCGGGCCCACTCCGTCGAGAAGCGACGCAGCGACTGCGGCGTGCCGCGCTGCAGGAGCGTGCCGAGGCCCGCCGCGCGCACCGCGGGCGAGGGGTCTTGCAAGAGGTCTTCGAGGAGGCGCTCGGCGAGCGGGTCGCCGAAGCCCGCGAGCGCCCCCGCGAGGGCGCGGCGCACCTCCACCGAGGGGTCGGCGCGGAGCACCGCGAGGCGGTCCACCGCCGAGGCGCTCGCGCGGCGCCCGATGGCCTCGATCGCGGCGATGCGAACGCCCTCGTGCGGGTCGCGGCGCGCCTCGTCGACGGCCACGTTGGCCTCGCGCGAGGGCAGCACCGAGAGGGCGCGCACGGCGCCCGCGCGCACCGCCGGGGCGCTCGCCCGCAGCAGGTGCTTGAGCAACGGCAGGAGCGAGGGCGCCCCCATGCGCTCGAGCACGCCGAGGCAGGCCACGGTGACCTCCAGGCGGCGCGCGCCCATCATCCGGTCGACGAAGGGCGCCGACGCGTCGCGGTAGAGCTCCGCCAGCGCCTCGATCGCCTCGCGCTCCACCGCGGGAGAGCTCCCCCCGAGGCGTTGAAAGAGGGCCTCGGCGCAGCGCAGGTCGCGCGAGCGCCCGAGGGCGCGCACCACGACGCGCGCCACCGCGTCGCTCGGGTCGCCCACGGCGCGGAGCAGGGCCTTGCGACCTACCTCGTGGTCGGACTTCAGTGCGACCGCCTCGGCGGCCCGGAGGCGCACGTCCTCCGAGGGGTCCGAGGCGAGGGCGTCGCCCAGGGTCTCGAGGCTGCGCTCGCTGCGAAACGACGCCAGGGCCTCGACGGCCACGCGCCGCGCGCTCGCGTCGCGGCTGCTGCGCAGGAGGGCGTGGT
>CAISKJ010001595.1 GCA_903885885.1 uncultured delta proteobacterium | reverse complement strand
GGCCTCGGCGAGCGCGCGCGTGGCGCGGGCCACCGCGAGGGGGACGTCGTGCGAGCGTCGGCTCCCGTCGCCGGGGCGCGCGGCCACGATCTCGGCGGCGAGCGCGGCGTCGTCGCGCGCGTCGGGCTCGGCGCGCACCACCGCGAAGGTGACAGGGTCGACGCGCAGCGCGCCGCCCGTGTACGGGTGCTGGCAGCTCTGGTGCAGCAGCGTGGTGACGTCGGGCGCGTACGGAAACGGGTCGACCCACCGCGACGCGTGCGCGAAGAGCACCTGCCCCGGCGCGTGGTGGCGCAGCGCGCCGAGAAAGTTCGCGTCGCCCACCTTGTCGAGGTCCCAGCACACGAAGAGGCCTTCGGGGCGCTCGCCGGGCGTCCACACCGCGACGGGGAGCGAGAGCATCGCGCCCGCGGCGCGCGCCAGGATGCGGCTCGCGCGATCGGGCGCGGCGACCACGCGCGCGACCTCGAGGCCCTCGACGGCGAGCAGCGCGCTCAAGCGCGCGAGGCCCTCGTGCATGAGGCCCGCGGAGTCGGTGGCGTAGGCGTAGCGGCCGTTCATGCCGGCGTCGGCGCCCAAAGGAGATTCGTGGAGCAGCACCGACGCGTTGATGGCCCCGTGCCAGCCGGTGAGCGCGTCGCCGTCGAGGGGCAGCGCCGCGTGAATCGCGTCGGCCCGCGCCAGCATCGCCGCGAGCGAGGCCCGCGCCGAGGCCGTGGCCGCGTCGGCGCCGTCGCGCCGCGGGGGCAGGTGCGCGCGTGCGCCGTCGCGGTCGCCCGTCATGAGCAGGTGAAAGCCGAGGAGCGACGCGCACAGCGGGTTTCGTGCGGCGAGGCCCGAGCGCTCGAGGGCGCGCGCGGCGAAGCCGTAGGCCATGCAGCGCTCGAGGTTCGACGACAGCTCGGCCAGGATGGCTACCTGCCCCGGCGCGAGCGCGTCGGCGCGCAGGAGCATGGTCGCCGCCACGTCGTGGAGGCCCTCTTCGTAGGCGGCGTAGGCGGCGTTGAAGAGCGTCTGCGCGTCGTCGGGCCGCGCGGCGGCGGCCTCGATGCGTCGGCCGAAGTCTTCGCCCGTGATGGCGTGCGCGAGGCGCGCGAAGAGCGAGAAGCGCTCGACGAACTCGTCGCGCGTGGGCGTGCCCGCCGAGAAGCGAAGGAGGCGCCGCAGCGTGGCGAAGGACTCGCCGGGGTCGCCCTCCTCGAGCCGGGCGCGGGCCTCGGCGAGCACGTCGTGGTCGGGTGTCATCGGCGCGCAGTGTCGTCGCGCGCGCCCCGCTGTCAACGGGCACGTCGCGGCGCGCCGTCAGGCACGGCGTCGCTGGAGAAAGCGGCGCTCGGCCTCGTTGCGCGTCGCCGCGATGGCGGCGTCGTAGGCCCGCGCGGCGTCCTCCGTGCGCCCGAGGCGGCGGAGCAGGTCGGCGCGCGCCGCGTGGAGGGCGACGGAGCCGCGCAGCGTCGCGTCGGCGGCGAGCGCGTCGACCGCGGCGAGGCCCGTCGACCATCGAGCGCGCCACGGCGGCGTTGATTCGGTGGAGAGCCCCGAGATCCATCGGAGCGCGAGCGCCACCTGCGCATCGCCCGCGATGGCCGGGTGGCAGCAGGTGAAGAGGAGCCGCAGGCGATCGTCGGGGAGGTGGCGCGCGGGGTCGTCGAGGCCGTCGTCCTCCGCGGGCGCGGTGACGCGGAGGGCGCGGTGGGCCACGTCGGCCATCGCGCGGTGCCGCGCGGCGTCGACGGCGCGGCGTCGACGGCGCGGCGGCGCGCGACCGCGAGGAGCCAGGCGCGCGGCGAGTCCGGTGTGCCCTCGGCGGGCCACTGC
>CAISKJ010001594.1 GCA_903885885.1 uncultured delta proteobacterium | reverse complement strand
GCACGCGCTGAGCATGGCGGGCTCGACACCCTCGCTGCGCCAGTGGAAGGCGACGAAGGGCGGCCCGCCGAGCGCCTCGTTCACGAAGCGCTTCGCCGCGGCGACGTGCTTCCCCGCCTCGTTTCAGCTCGAGCGCGTAGCGCTCGCCGACCTCGACAACGATGGGGCGCGCGACGTGATTCTCGAGTACCGCGGCGGCCGCGCGGGGCCCACCGCGCCGAGCGGCTACGGCTACGCGCGCAACGCCTCGACTGCGGGCGCGGTGCGCTTCGAGGCGCGCGTCGATCACCTGGCGACGGAGGCGGTTCCGCTCACGGAGGCTAGCGTTACGCGGGGCGTCGACCTCGACGGCGACGGCTTCGCCGAGCTGACCCGCAACGAGCGCTGGTGGCAGAACACGCTGCGTGCGCCGGGCGCCCTCACCGACGCGACCTACGCGGGCGTAGGGACGCCCTTCGTGAGCCGCGCGGGGGTGTCGGCGCCCGACGCGGCGAGCCTCCGCGTGCTCGACCTCGACGGCGACGGCGCGCTCGACCTCGCGTCGCTGCAGACGAACGCGGCGTGCAACCTCCAGGTGAACCCCGGCGAGGCGCGCGGCGTGATCGCGTACGGGATGCACCTGCTCACGCGGGTGTACGTGCGCGGCCTCACGCGGTGCTCGTCGCTCACCTTCGGCGACCTCGACGGAGACGGCCGCGCCGACGCGGTGGTGACCAGCGACAACGCCGACCGCGGTAGCGGCGAGCAGGGCTTCGCCGTGCTCGCCAACGCGTCGAGCCCGGGGCAGCTCAACGAGGGGTCGTTCACCGCGCCCGTGCGGTTTACGACGGCCCCGTCGGGCGTGCGGCGCACGACCGCGAACGCGCGCGTGGCCGACTTCGACGGCGACGGTCACCCCGACGTGTTCTACACGGTGACGCAGCCGGGCGCCGGGAGCACCGTGGGCGCGATTCGACCGCACACGGGCGCCGCGGGCATCACGGCGGCGACCTTCGGCGACGCGGTGGAGCTGCAGGGCGCGCTCGGCGGCGAGGTGTCGGTGGTCGACCTCGACGGCGACGGGCGACCCGACCTTGCAAGCGCCTCTCCGAGCGCTGTGACCGTGCGGCAGAACCTCACCCCGCGCGGGGCCGCCGTGAGCGCGCAGGGCTTCGCGGCGCGCGCCGTGGAGCTCGAGCTGGGCGGGCGCGCCCCGGTGCTCGGCGACGTCGACGGCGACGGCCGCGCCGACGTGGTGTACGCGCGCGACGGGGCCTTCTGCGTGCTGCGCAACACCACGCCCTAGAGGCGGCGCTACCGGTACCCGCGCGCCTGAAGAAAGAAGAGGTCGGCGTAGCGGCCGCCGCGCGCGATGAGCTCGTTGTGGGTGCCCTGCTCGACGATGGCGCCGTCGGCGAGCACGGCGATGGTGTCGGCCATGCGCACGGTCGAGAAGCGGTGCGAGATCACCACGGCGATGCGGTCGTCGGTGAGGGCGCGGAAGCGTTCGAAGATCTGCGCCTCGGCGGCGGCGTCCATCGAGGCGGTGGGCTCGTCGAGCACGAGGATGTCGGCGTCGCGGCGCATGAACGCGCGGGCGAGCGCCACCTTCTGCCACTGGCCCAGCGAGAGCTCGTGGCCGTCGTCGAACCACTTGCCGAGCTGCGTCTGGTACTGCTTCGGGAGCGTGTCGATGAAGGTGTCGGCCATGCCGCGCCCGGCCGCCTCGCGCCAGCGGGCCTCGTCGTCGAAGGCCCGCACGTCGCCCACGCCGATGTTCTCGCCGACGATGAACTGGTACTGCACGAAGTCTTGAAAGATGACGCCGATGCGCCGGCGCAGGGCGTCTTCGCCCCACGCGTTGAGGTCGAGGCCGTCGAGGGTGATGCGCCCGCCGGTGGGTCGGTAGAGCCGCGTGAGGAGCTTGATGAGCGTGGTCTTGCCCGCGCCGTTCTCGCCCACGAGCGCGAGCTTGTGGCCGGGCGGCAGGTGCAGCGTCACGTCGCGGAGCACGGGGCGCTCGGCGCCGGGATAGGAGAACGACACGCCCTCGAAGCGAATGCCGTCGGCGGGGTCGGGTCCGTGCGTCGCGTCGCCGCTCGCGGCCGCGATGGGCACGTGGTCGAGAAACTCGAAGAGGGCCGTGAGATAGAGGTGGTCTTCGTAGGTGTCGCCCACGGTGTGGAGCGACGAGCTCACGGTGTTTTGCGCGTCCTTGAAGACGGCCACGAAGAGCCCGAGGCCGCCGAGCGTGACCGCGCCCATCATGGTCTGCAAGGCCACCCACACGTACGCCGCGTAGAAGGCCGCGTTGCTCGCCACGCCGAGGAGCGTGCCCCACGCGCCGTGGCGCACGGTCATGTCGCGGTCCTCACGCCAGAACTGCGAGAACGATCGCTTGTAGCGCTCGAGGAGCAGCGGGCCCACTTCGAAGAGGCGAACCTCTTTGGCGTGGTTCGCCTGCGTGAGCACGGCCTCGTAGTAGTTCTGCCGCCGCGTCTCCGGCGAGCGCCAGTGGAACAGGCGAAACGAGTCGCGCGAGAACTGCGTCTGCACCACGAACTCGGGCACCGCGGCGAGCACGATGAGCAGCTGCATCCAGCCCGAGATCGACACCATGAGCCCGCCGTAGGCCGCGAGCGTGAGGAGCTCCTGCGCGAGGCTGAACATCCCCTGCACCATGTCGATGGGCCGGTACGAGGCCCCCTTCTTCGCGCGGTTGAGGCGGTCGAGGGTGGCGGCGTCTTCGAAGTCTTCGAGGCCCAGCGAGAGGGCCTTCTCGAGGATGCGCTCGCTCACGTGCTGCCCGAAGCGCGCGCGCAGCAGCGACTCGACCACCATGAAGCCGCGTCGCGCGCCCAGCGCGAGGAGCACCAGGCCGAACTCCATCGCGACGTAGCGGTAGACCACCGCGCGGTCGGCCGCGAGCTGCGACGCGGCCGCGCGCACGATGCCGTCGACGATGCGCTGCGCGAGGTACGCGAGGCCCGCAGGGAGCAGGCCCGCGGCGACGGTCATCACCGCGAGGGTGGCCGTGAGCGTGGCGTCGGTGGCCCACAGCATCGCGAAGGCGCGGCGCATGGAGCGAAGCACGTCGCGCGCGAGGGTGAGCGTGTCACGCAGGGTGCGCGGCGGCGGAGCGGGGTCTTCAGTGGGATCCACGGCGCGAATGTAGGCGAAGACCGCCCGCGAGCGGACGACTACCGAAGGCGCGCGACGATCAGCGCGCCACGCAGGCGAAGCGCGTGAGCTCGCAGCGGCGACCGTCGCCGCAGGCGCCGTCGTCGACGCACTCGACGGCGAGCACGCGGCTCCCCTCGCCCGCCTCGCCCACCACCCCCGCCTCGACCTGCGCCGCGGCCACGTCGTGCCACGCACGCGCGAGGCCCGTGAGCGCGTAGGAGAACACGCCGCGCGCGTCGGCCATGGAGCGCCCCACCTCGCGGCCGTCGACGAGCACGGCCACCGTGGCGCCCGCGAGTGCGCGGCCCGTCACGTCGCTGGTGTCGCCCACCGCGTGGCCCGCCGCGGGCGTCGTGAGCACCGGCGCCGGCGCCACGCACATCCCCTGCGTCGCGCCGCGGCGCGCGAG
>CAISKJ010001593.1 GCA_903885885.1 uncultured delta proteobacterium | reverse complement strand
GATCGAGGACAACGCCGTCGGAGAGACGGGCGAGGCCCACCGTGACGGCGACCGTTCGGCTCGCCTCGTCACGAGCGAAGCGGCTGCCCCTGGTTCCCGAGGAATCACGGCAGGCGAAGCGCGACGACGGCGCCGAGCAGGACGAGCGCCACCACGTCGGCGATGGCCACGCGCCGCATCGGGGCGCCGTGCGGTCCCGTGCGAAGAAACAGCGCGAGAAACGCAAGCTTGCTGACGAACGCCAAGAGCAGCGCGGGCCGCAGCCACCCGACGTCGAACGCGGAGAGGCCGAGGAGCACCCCCACCATCGACAGCAGCACCGCGCGGTGGCGCATGGCCAGCGCGAGCTCCGACCCGTCGATCGAGATCCCGTAGAGCGACTCGGCGCGATGCGGGCGCAGCGCGACGACGCCGGGGACGAGGTTGAGGACCGCGACGAGCAGTTGCAGCGCGGTCGCGACGACGTCGGTCAACTCCATGTGCTCGCGAGAGTCGCACACCGACGGTCTTCAGGTGGGGCTCGCGTCCGCGAGCGAGTCCATCATCGGGTGTCGAGGGTCCCTGCGCCCAAGGTCGCTCCGGACCGCGGTCCCGCGCGTCGCGCGCTGCGCCTTCACCCGACGCGGTCACTCGACGGTCACCGGCGCCGCAGCGCTCATCCCCGACGACCTCGCCCCGAGGCGCGTCGCCCGGCCTCCACTGCGCGCACGCGAGCAGGGCGCGACGGGGTCGCGCTCGTCCCCTCGGGCCATCGCGGGCGCTCGCCGCACAGGCCGACCACCGCGAACCGCAAGAGAGACTCCCGCACCGCAGCGCGCTCGCGTGCGGGGGTCGCGCTCACCCCTCCGTCGAGCGTGAGCGACGCGAACCCATGGACGACGGCCCACGCCTTCCGCGTGACGGTACGCCGCGTTCGCCGAGACCCCGACCTCGCGCGCGGCCTCGCGCAGGCTGAAGGCGCCCGGACCACCCGCCTCGATGAGCCACACCGCCGAGGACACCGGCGTTGCGCAGATCGCCGTGATGGTAGGCGTCTCGAGCCTTCGTCATGTGGACGATGTGGACGGCGTGAACTCCCCCCGTCACAGTCGACGACGTGAACATCCTGGCAACGCGCGCGGCGGGAGCCGCGCTCGAGGTCGCGCCTTCCTGCGGGCACATGACGCCGCGTGAGGCGCCAGAGGCGGTGGTCGCGGCGCTCCGAAGCCTTGCGGGAGCCCGACCATGAAGGTCGCGATGTACGACCGCTATGGCCCGCCGGGGGTCCTCGCGGTGCGCGACGTCGCCGCGCCGCGTCCGCGCCGGGGAGAGGTTCTGGTCCGCGTGCACGCGGCGGCCCTCAACCCGAAGGATGTCCTCGTCCGCAGCGGCAAGTTCCCGGTCCTCGCTGGATTCCGCTTTCCGAAGCGCGTCGGGTACGACTGGTCCGGCGTCGTGGTCGACCGTGGCGCCGATGTGAACGCGCCTCCGGTCGGCAGCCGCGTGTTCGGCATGATCCAGGCGTGGAGCGGCGGAGCGTGCGCGGAGCTCGTCGCCGCCCATCCGG
>CAISKJ010001592.1 GCA_903885885.1 uncultured delta proteobacterium | reverse complement strand
GACGTCGCGGTCGCCCTTGTGGAGCGTGCCGTCGTCGGGGAGCTCGAGGCCTGCGACCGTGCGCAGGAGCGTGCTCTTGCCGCAGCCCGAGGGGCCCACGAGCACGGCGAGCTCGCCGTCGTCGATGGCGAGGTCGACGCCGCGCAGAATGGGGTTCTTGCCGAGGGTCTTACGAATACCGCGGAGCGCCAGTGAGGCCATCAGGGCCGCGGAGTATCTAGAAACCGAGCGCGAAAGGAAACGCCCTTCGCGCGTCGATCAGAATACGTTGGTGGCGGCGACCTCGCCGAGCTTCTTCTGCTCGGCGATGCGGGCGAGGGCGCGCAGGATGCGGCTCTTCTGGGCGCCGGTGAGCGTCTCGCCCTTGAGGGCGCGCGTCACGAGCTGCGAGGTGACGGGGCGGCCGCTGCGGGGCTTCTGCGAGCGGGCGGCCTTGGCCGCGTCGTCTTCCTTGCCGCGGCTCTGGCGCTTGGCGAGCTTGATGCTCCGGTCGGCCGGGGTGAACTTCTCGATCTGCTCGGACGCGTACACCACGCGCACGGGGTCGATCTTGTTCTCCTTGAGAAACCCGGCGAACTTCGACTGTGCAGAATCAAACTGGGCTGCGAGCTTGCTCATGAACGAAAACGCTCCTCGATGGGGGGAGGATGTGTACAACGTGTCGTGAAAGGGCACAAGGGGCCTGCAACGGCCCCCCGCGCAAGGTTTACGGGTGATGGTGGTGGCCGTGCCCCGCCGCGGTGGGGAGCGCCGTCGCCACGAGCTTGCCGTGCTCGACCCCTTTGGTGGCCAGCAGGCGGTCGGCGGCCTCCTGGATCTGCCCCGCGGGGCCCCGCAGCACGATCACCTCCATGCAGTGGTCGTGGTCGAGGTGCACGTGCAAGGTGGAGACGACGCGCTCGCCGAGGTCGTGCTGCATCTCGGTGAGCTTCTCGGACAGCTCGCGCACATGGTGGTCGTACACGATCGTGAGGGTGGCCACGGCCATGCCGCCGCCGTCGATGTGGTCGTCGGAGAGCCACGCCCGCACGAGGTCGCGCAGCGCCTCGGAGCGGTTCGCATAGCCGCGCGCCCCGATGCGCGCGTCGAAGCGCGCGAGGAGCTCCGCGTCCATCGCGACGCCGAAGCGCACGAGATCCGATCCCTTCTCAGCCATCGAGCGCCTCTCTCGCACGCCCGCGGCCGCCCGCACAAGGGCCCCGTCGCACGTTCGTGTGACGCGGTGGTCGGGGCCGTCGGGGCCGTGGTAGGGGTCGTTCATGGGCCCTGCGACGCGGCTTCATGTACTGGCTTCGACGGCCGCCCTCCTCGCGGCGTGCGCGTCGCGCTCGAGCGTTCGCTTCACGACCCTCGACGACGCCTCCGACGAGGGCGCCGACGCCGTCGCCGACGGCGCCTCCGACGCGCCCTCCGAGCTCGCCCCCGAGGTGGTCACGGCGTCCGACGTGGTCCCCGTCGAGCGCGACGTCGCCACCGACATGGCCATCGCCCCCGACGCGGCCTGCACCGCCGCGGCCGTGTCGGCCACGCTCGAGCGCCTGCCCGTCGACATCATCTGGGTGGTCGACAACTCGGCCAGCATGGCCCCCGCCATCGACCAGGTGATCGTCGGCCTCAACGGCTTCGCCGCCCTCGTGGGCACGCGGGGCCTCGACTACCGCGTGGTGCTGCTCTCCATTCGCAACGTCACGCGGCGCATCACCGTGGCCGGCGCGGCGCGCTACGCCATGTGCATCCCGCAGCCCCTCGCGGGCGACGCCATGTGCGGCAACGGCGAGCGCTTCTTTCACGCGAGCGTCGACATTCGCAGCACGCAGCCCCTCGAACAGCTCCTCGGCACCCTCGGGCAGACGCGCGGGTACACCGCCGTCGACCCGCGCGGCGGCGAGGCGTGGCGGCCCTTTCTGCGCCCCGAGGCCACCAAGAGCATCGTGGTGGTCACCGACGATCAGTCGCGGCTCTCTCCCGACGACTTCGACCGCTTCGCCGGCGGCACCAACCCCAACAGCGGCAGCTTCTCGCTCCCCCCGGGCCTCCTCGACCCCTCGTGGATGGGCCTCTTCGACCGCTACACCTTCAGCGCCATCTACGGCTGGGGCTCGGCCACCGACCCCGGCGCGCGCTGCACCTACCCCGACGCCACGCAGCCCCCGAGCGCCGGCGCGGCCTACACCACCCTCGTGGCCCGCACCAACGGCGTGCGCGCGCGCATCTGCGACGGCGCCGCGGCCTGGGGGCCCTTCTTTGAAAGCATCGCGACGGCGGTGGTGCGCGCCTCGCGCGTCTCGTGCGACCTCGCCATTCCGCCGCCGCCCGCGGGGCAGGTGCTCGACCCGCAGCGCATCAACGTCTCCATCGCGGGATCGGCCACCACCACGCGCCTCGGCAACGTGCGCGGCCGCGCCGTGTGCGGCACCACCGGCGGCTGGTACTACGACAACGAGGCCGCCCCCACGCGCGTGTACCTGTGCCCCGCGTCGTGCGAGCGCGCGCAGGCCGAGCTGCAGATGGGCGCGGCGAGCGTGCAGGTGCAGTTCGGCTGCCAGACCATTCCGGGCTGAGGCGCCGCGGTGCGGATGTTCGTCACGGGCGGCACGGGGCTCCTCGGGCGCGCGCTCGTCGCCGAGGCTCCGGCGCTGGGCTTCGCCGTCACGGCCACGCACCACACACAAATGCCTTCCCCCACGGGTGTTTCGTGGGTGCCTCTCGACGTGCGCGCGGGCGACGCGGTGCGCGCGGCGATCGCCGACGCGCGGCCCGACGTCGTGGTGCACACGGCCTACGTGCAGAGCGGCCCCGACCTGCGCGCGGTCACCGTCGACGGGTCGGCGCACGTCGCCGCGGCGGCGCGGGCGGTGGACGCGCGGCTCGTTCACCTCTCGACCGACGTGCTCTTCGACGGCGAGCGCGACGGCCACTACACCGAAGACGACGCGCTGTGTCCCGTGAACGACTACGGCCGCGCCAAGGCCGAGGCCGAGCGCCGCGTGCTCGACGCACACCCCGACGCGGTGAGCGTGCGCACCTCGCTGCTCTACTCCCTCGCGGCCGACGATCGGCAGGCGCGCCTCGCGCTCGACCTCGCCGCGGGGCGCGCGCGCGGCGCCCTCTTCACCGACGAGATCCGCTGCCCGGTGCTG
>CAISKJ010001591.1 GCA_903885885.1 uncultured delta proteobacterium | reverse complement strand
CTAGAACACCGGTCGGGTTAGTTGTCGTTGACAGTCGGAGCTCTGGGGGCTCGACGCGCAGCGTGTGATCAGGCACGCCTCGTCCATGCGCTGGACCCCGCCCATCGAGCTCACCCCGCGTGAATCCCACCTCTGCGACCGTCTCGCGAAGCATCGACGGTTCTATCGCTTCCTGCGCCTTCATCGGCATCGACTCTTCGACGAGGCGTTTCAGGCCGAGCTCGCCACGCTCTACAGCGACACGCCTCGCGGCAATCCCCCGTTGCCGCCGGCCCTTCTGGCCACCGTGTTGCTGCTTCAAGCATACGCCGACGTGTCCGATGAAGACGCCGTTCAACTCGCGGAGACGGATGCTCGATGGCAGCTCGTCCTGGACTGCTTGGGCGCCGACGATGCGCCCTTCAAGAAGACCACGCTCGTCGACTTCCGCACCCGACTCGTTCGCGCCGAGATGCACGCCGCCCTGCTGCGACGCACGGTCGAACTCGCCCGAGAGACCCGCGACTTCGGGTTCAAGCAGGCGGCCGCACTGCGAGTGGCGGTCGACTCGGTGCCTCGCGCCGGGGCCGGGCGCGTCGAAGACACGCTCAACCTCGTCGGCCGCGCGCTGCGGCTTCTGGTGGGCGCCGCCGCGGCAATGCTCACGCTCGAGCCTGCCGAGGTGATCGCCCAGGTTCCGCTGCCCGTGCTCGCAGCACCAAGCATCAAGGCTGGCCTGGACCGCGACTGGAATGCGCGGGGCGCCACCGACGACGCACTCACGGAGCTGTGCTGCGAGGTCGACGCGCTGCGCGGCTGGCTCGCGGCTCGGTTGCCGGATGGCGTGCGCACGCGTGCTGTCGCAGAGGCGGACGCACGTGTCACGCGGCTGCGCGACCAGGACGCCGAGCGCAACGGCAGCGGTGGCTGGCGTATCCGTCAGGAGGTCGCACCAGACCGCCAGATCTCGCTGAGCGACCCGTCGATGCGTCACGGCCGCAAGAGCGAGAGCGTGCGCATCGACGGCTACAAAGAGTATGTCGCGATGGACCTGGACACAGGCCTGACGCTCGCGGCGAGTGTGCTGCCCGCGAACGTCGCGGAAGCCCGCGGCGCCGACAAGTTGCGCGCCTCGGTCGAGGCTCATGGCGTGGTGAGCGAGCTGCACGTCGATCGCGCGTTCCTCAGCAGTGCGTGGGTCGCAGCAGCGGCGACTCGCGACCTCGCGGCGGTCGTCGGCCGCGCGCCTCGCGTCGTCAACGGAGGGCTGTACCCGAAGACGGCGTTCACCCTCGACCTCACGGCGCAAACGGTGACGTGCCCCGCGTGTAGACGGCAGAGCAATTCCGACGATTTCTGACGGTCACGGGCGGGCGTGTAGGGCCCTCGCCATCGACCGCGTCGTCGTGTAGCACCCCCGCCCGGACGTCGCGGACAAGCGGGGACGTCGGGGCGGCCACCCCGTCGTCCCATAGGCGTTAAGCGACAGGAGCTCTTGTGGTAGTTCGGGGGCGTGAACGAGAACCCGATGAGCTCCGCGGGCTGGGCGACGCTCCAGTCGTTGTTGCCGAAGAACTGGGCGCAGCGCGCCGAGGAGTTGCGGCTCTGT
>CAISKJ010001590.1 GCA_903885885.1 uncultured delta proteobacterium | reverse complement strand
GTACGCCTCGGGCGACTGCGAGTGGTAGAGCCCGCCGCGGATGCCGCCGCCCACGGGCGTGCGAATCACCATCTTGGCCGGGTACTCGCCGCCCGAGCGCCAGCGCAGCTTGGCCACCTCGGACACGATCTGATCGAAGGCGGGGAAGATGAAGTCGGAGAACTGAATCTCGGGCACGGGCACGAGGCCGTAGAGCGCCATGCCGATGGCCGTGCCGATGATGCCGCCCTCGGAGAGGGGCGTGTCGATCACCCGCTCGGCGCCGAACTCCTCGTAGAGGTCGCGCGTGACGCGGAACACCCCGCCCACCTTGCCCACGTCTTCGCCCAGCACGACCACCCGCGCGTCGCGCCGCATCTCGTGGCGGAGCGCGTCGTTGATGGCCTCGACCATGTTCATCTGCGGCATGTGCGTGCTCTCTCGTGCTTCGGTAGGTCAGTGCGTGGCGAGGGTGCGCTGCTCGGCGAGGTGCCACGGCGGCGCGGCGTACACGTCGTCGAACACCGTGGCGGCCGGGGGTACGCCCGCGCGCTCGGCCTTGTCGATGGCCTGCGCGATGGCCGCGTCGGCCTTCTCGCTCCACAGGGCGTCGGTGCCCTCGTCGACGAGGCCGCGGCCCGCGAGGTGCGCGCGCCTGCGGGCCACCGGGTCGGCGTCGCCCGCGAGGCCCGCCTCGATGAGCGTGGCGCCCTCGCCCTTGCGCGCCCGGTCGAGCGCGTCGCGCACCACGCGGTGCACCGCGAGCACGTCGCGCCCGTCGACCCGCTGCGGCCGGACGCCGTAGGCGAAGGCCTTTCGCGCGATCTCGCCCCGGGCGCGGGCCACGAAGACCGCGGGCGCGCGAAACACGCCGGCGAAGTTCATCGCGTTGTGAAACTCGCCCGCCTCGACGGCCGACTCGTCGAGGGTGGCGAGCACGGCGTGAGCGTCGCCCCTGGAGCGCATCGCCCACGCGAGGCCCACGGCCTGCGTGAGCTGCGAGGCGCCGTGGGGGTTGGCGCTCACCACGCGCCACGCCCGCGACGAGAAGCGATCGGCGCCCTGGCGGGCCTTCGAGGGGTCGGCCGCCGTGCCGAGCACGTGGGCCATCCAGAGCTCGAGGGGCACGCCCCGCGCGAGCACCGCCGCCGCGTCGCGCCCCGCGGGAAACAGCCAGTCGGACGCGTCGAGGGCCGACGCCACGCCGACGGCCACGGCCTCCTCGCCGCGCGTGCTGGCGTGCTCGGCCACGCGCCCCTGATCGCGCAGGGCGGCGAGGGCCGCGTCGAGCCTGCGGGCCGCGAGGAGCTGGCCGTAGAGGGCCACGAGGCGATCGTCGGAGAGGCCGGGGTCCGTCGCCGGGTCTGCCTCGCCCGAGGGGCCGAGCACCGTCACCACATCGTCGAGCACGAACTCCACGCGCGCCTCACTCACTCTTCAGGGGACCACAGGGAGACGCAGGCGCTTGACGCCGCTGTCGTCGGCGCGCGCGGGCACAGCGCGCCCGAGGGCGCCGCGCAGAAAGGCCTCGGCGGCCTTGTAGCTCGATCGCACGAGGGGCCCCGAGGCCACGTAGCGAAAGCCCATGGCCTCGCCCTCGCGCG
>CAISKJ010001589.1 GCA_903885885.1 uncultured delta proteobacterium | reverse complement strand
GCACGCGCAGGCCAGCACGGCCGAGCGCACCGGCGCGGGGCACCCGACCCTGCGCGTGGTGGTGCGCCTCGCGGGCGAAGGCGCGGTGCCCTGGGTCGAGCTCACCTACGCGGTGCCCGCGGCGCGCTGGTGGCCCGTGTACACCCTGCGAATGCGCGAGAACGGCCGCAAGGCCACGTGGCTCGCCGAGGCCCTGGTGGCGCAGCGGTCGGGCGAAGACTGGACCCACGTCAAGCTCTCGCTCTCCACCGCCGACCTGCTCTTCGACGCGCGGCTCCCGGAGCTCGCATCGCTGCGCTACGGCAAGGCGCAGGCGCCCGCGAAGCGCGCCTACCGCGCGCCGCCCGCTGGCCTCGACCGCATGTTCGAGGGCTACGACCGCGCCTTCGGGCGCCCGCTGACGCCGAGCGCGGTGGCCACGGTGATCGTCGACGGGGCCTACCCGCAGCACGCAGACCTCCTCGAGGGCGAGGCCGGCGCCATGCCCGAAGAGATCGACGCCGACGAGGATCTCTCCGACGCGCTGGCGCTTTCGCCGTCGAGCGCCATGCGAACGCGCGCGGGCACGGTGATGCCCGAGAAGAAGCGCGAGCAGGCCTCCGCGCGCGCCGCGATGGCCCCGATGATGGCGTCTGCGCCGGCGATGGCGCCCCCGATGCCCCAGTCCCAGGCGCCCGCGCGCAAGGGCGCCAGCGTGCTCGGCGCGCTCGCCGAGGGCATCGCTTCGTTCGGCGCGCCCGGCGGCGGAGGGGGCGCGTACGGGGCCGCCGAGCCCGCGGTCGAGCTCCCCATCGAGCCCGCCGACGCGTGGCTCGACTTCGACGCGCTCGCGCTCAAGCCCGCGTCGGAGCGCACGCAGCGCGGCCGCCTCGTGCGCGACCCCGACGCGCGCACCGCCGCGGCGAAGAGCCAGGCGCGGAGCCTCATCGAATCGGTGGCGTCGCCTCCCGGCGGCCGCGACCCGCTCGTGACGCGCGGCCTCTTCGATCACCGCTACGACGTGAGCGGGCTCGCCGAGGTGCCCTCCGACGCGCAGACGCACCGCGTGTCGATCGCCGAGGCCGAGGCCGCCCCCGCGATGCGCTGGCGCACGGCGCCGCGCGAGGCCGCGGAGGTGTACCGCGAGGCCGACCTGCGCAACCCCTTCGACGCGCCCCTGCTGGCCGGGCCCGTGGATGTCTACGTCGACGGGAGCCTGCTCACGGTGGCCTCCGTCGAGCGCATCGACCGCGGCGGCACGATGCACGTAGGCATGGGCGTCGAGCAGCGCCTCCGCGTGGCGCGCAACGTGAGGGCGCGCGAAGAGACCGCGGGCATTCTCGGCGGCGACGCGGTGGTGCACCACGACGTGTCGATCGAGCTCGTGTCGGCCCTGGGGCAGTCGGCCCTCGTCGAGGTGGTCGACCGCCTGCCGGTCACCGACGACAAGACCGTCGAGGTGACGCTCACGCGCAGCGCCCCCGAGCACGAGCGGTACACGCAGGCCGACCGGGGGAGCGCCGTGCGCGGGGGCATGCTCTGGCGCGCGATCGTGCCCGCGGGGGCGAAGCTCACCATCGAGTACGCGTACCGCGTGACGCTGCCCTCGAAGAACGAGGTCGTGGGAGGAAACCGCCGTGACTGACCAGACCGCTTTGGCAACCCGCGCCGACCGACGCCTCGTGGCGAGCGAGGCGACGCGCGTCACCTTCTTCGAAGACCGCGCCGAGGTGCAGCGCAAGGCCGCGTGCGAGGTGCCCGCGGGCGTGTCGTGGGTGGCCGTCGCGGGCGTCACCGTGGCCCTCGACGACCCGAGCCTCGTGGCGAGCATTCAGGGCGATCGGGCGCGCGTCACGGCCGCCCGCGTCGTCCGCCGCGTGCGCGAGGAGAGCGGCGCCACCGAGGCCGAGGTGGCCGCGATGGAGGCCGCCGTGGGCGCCGCCCGCGTGCGCGCGTTCGAGGCCGACCGCGCCCTCGACCGATCGCGCGCGGCGCTCGAGCGCGCGCGGGCCCTCGAGGCCACATGGATCGACGCGGTGAAGAAGGTCCCCGCCGGCGGCGACGACCTCGGCGCCATGACGAGCCGCTGGCGCGCCGCGTGGGACACCTTCGACCGGAGCGTGACTCGCCTCCTCGACGAGGTGTCGACGAACGCGCGCGCCCTCGACGCGGCGCGCCTCGACCTCGGCCGCGCCGAGGCCCGTTACGCCCTGGGGCGCCAGGTGCACCCGCGCCACGAGGCTGTCGTCGAGGTGCAGGTCGAGGCCCGCGAGGCCGGCGCCGTCGAGATCGCGC
Source organism: uncultured delta proteobacterium (assembly GCA_903885885.1). Taxonomy (GTDB): domain Bacteria; phylum Myxococcota_A; class Polyangia; order Polyangiales; genus CAISKJ01. Next base: position 1,954 of record CAISKJ010001589.1, on the reverse strand, counting down.
TCGTGTATCGAACGCCCTGCGCCCTGTGGCGGCCCGAGCACCTCTTTCGCCTCGTGACGAAGCCCGACGGCGGCTACGAGCTCGCGGTGCGCACCTGGGCCACCGCGTGGCAGAGCACCGGCGAGGCGTGGACCAACGTCGCGTGTCGCTTCTCGACGGCGCGGCCCGCGCAGTCGGCGGCGGCCCCGCTCGTCACCGACGACGTGCTCGTGCTGCGCCGCAAGAGCGACCACGAGCGCCGCACGGTGACCGTCGAGGCGCGCGAGCAGTCGGTGTCCGTGGCGGGCCTGCAGCGCGGCGTGCGCGCGGTCGAAGAGATGCCCGGCGTGGAGGACGGCGGCGAGGCCCTGTGGTTCGAAGCGTCGCGGCCCGCCACGATCCCGAGCGACGGCGCCCCGGCGCGCGTCGAGGTGTCGAGCGCGACGGTGCCGTGCGAGGTCGACCGCGTGGCGTTCCCCGAGCGCACGGTGGCCGTGCACGTGCGCGCGACGGCGACGCTCACAGGAGACAACGCGCTCCTCGCGGGGCCCGTGGTGGTCGCGCGCGGCTCCGAGGTGGTGGGCCGCGGCCGCACCGGGTACGTCGGCCGCGGCGAGCCCTTCGAAGCGGGCTTCGGCGTCGACGACGGCCTGCGCGTGCGACGCCACGTCGATGAGAAGCGCGAGACGACGACGGTGCTCGGCACGCAGAAGGTGACCCGCACGGTGCGCCTCTACGTGAGCAACCTGTCGGGCGACGCCCGGCGCGTCACGGTGACCGAGCGCGTCCCCGTGAGCGAGGTGAAAGACGTCGAGGTCGCGCTCACGCAACTCGGCGGCGCCAGGCACGACGCGAAAGACGGCTTCTTGAAGTGGGAGCTCGACGTCGCGCCGCGCGGCACGCACGAGCTCTCGTTCGTGTACCGCATCGAGGCGGCGTCGAAGGTCGCGCTGCCCTTCTGAGGTCCAATCGGTGAACAGCGTGTTGCTTCGTCTCGCGTCGCGCGTGTGCGCCGCGCTCTCCGGCGGTCTGCTCGCGGCGATGCTCACGGGCGCCCTCTTCGCGGCGCGCGCCCCGTCGATGCGCAGCGCGCTCGCGTGGCGCCTCGCGGCGCTCCTCTCGGTGCCGGGGCTCTTCGCGGGCGTCGGCCTCGCGGCCGTGGCCCTCGTCGCCTCCGACGCGCGCGTCGCGCGGGTGCAGAAGTCCCTGCTCGCCGAGGCGCGCACGGTGGGCTCGCTCCTCGTGGTGCTCCCGCCCGCGTGCGCCGTGTGGGTGGGCCTGGCCGCGCTCGCGGGGCGCCACTTCATGACGGCGTACCACCACGTGGGCCTCGCGACCTTCGCGCAGTCGGTGGCGCTGCTCGCGCTCACGCTCGCGGTGTCGGCGACGGCGCTCGTCGCGTCGCGGGCGCTCGGCCGCAGGCTCCCGTCGCAGCCCCCGTCGCTCGCGCGCGCCGTCGCGCTGCCCGCCGCGGTGGGCCTCGCGCTCGCGGCGGCCATCGTGGGGCACGGCGTGTTTCACGGCGACGAGCAGGGCCACGGCCGCGCGCTCGCGCTCCTCATGGGGGCCTACGGCGTGCTGAAGAAGCCCGAGCTCGACCTCGCGCCCGTCGCGATGCTGGCCGCGATGGGCGCGCTGGGCGCAACGCTCGCGGTGGCGCTCCGGCGCGTGGGGCTCATCGCGCTGCCCGTCGCGCTCGCGGCCGCCGCGCTCCTCCTGGGCAGGGCCTCGCGCGAGTTCGCCGACTCGCCCGTGGCCTCGGAGATCGACGCGCGCCCGGGCCTTCCCCGCGTGGTGCTGCGCGCCCTCCGCAAGCGCAACGACCGCGACCGCGACGGCTTCGCGGGCGCCTACGGCGGCGGCGATTGCGACGACCGCGACGCGCGGCGCAACCCCGGCGCGGCCGACGTCGCGGGCAACGGCGTCGACGAAGACTGCTCCGGCGCCGACGCGCGCCGCGTGGTGCTCGCGCACG
>CAISKJ010001588.1 GCA_903885885.1 uncultured delta proteobacterium | reverse complement strand
GTCGGCGCGCACGGCGGCGTCGTCGGAGCCGGGCTTGGGGATCACGTACGACCCGCCGTCTGCCGCGCTGCACGCGCCGAGGAGCACCGCACACCCGACGCCGACGAATGCCCGGGAGACTGATTGCATCGAAGACCTCGAGTGCCCTTGAAGTGCAGGGCGCAGTGGTGGCGCGCTCGCATGGCGCGCGATGTCGATCGCGTGTGGCGTGAAGTCCGTCAGAGCGCCCCGGGGACCGCTCGCGCGGCGCCGTGACCCTCCGACGATAACACCCTGCGGCCCCGTGGCGATGGTCACTCGGCCCCCACGTTGTGCGATCTATGAGCGTGGCGCAGGCGGCGCTCAGCCGGCGCTGAGGGCCTGCTGCTTCCACGCGAGCTCGGCCCACTCGCGCTCGGGGTCGCTGTCCCACACGATGCCGCCGCCGACGCCGTAGTGGAGCCCCGCGCCGTCGCCCACGAGGGTGCGAATGGCCACCGCGAGCTGCACCGATCCGTCGCCGTAGATGGCCCCGTAAACCCCTGTATACAAGCCTCTTTGGGTGTGTTCGAAGCGCGCGATGTGCTCCATCGCCGCGAGCTTGGGGGCGCCCGTCACGGACCCGACGGGGAGCACCGCGCGGAGCACGTCGCGCGCGGGCGTGGCGCCCGGCACCCGGGCCTCCACGGTCGACACGAGGTGGTGCACGTACCGATGGGGCTCGCACGCGAAGAGCGCAGGAACGTGCACACCGCCCGTCACGGCGACGCGCCCGAGGTCGTTGCGGTGCACGTCGACGGCCATGGCGTTCTCGGCGCGCTCCTTCGGGTCGAGGGCGAGCGCGCGCGCCTCGCGGCGGTCTTCGTCGGGGTCGTCGCGGAGGGGGCGCGTGCCCTTGATGGGGCGCGTGCGCGCGAGGTCGCGGCCGCGCTCCCAGGAGAGTGCGAGCTCCATGCTCATGGCGCCGACGACGACGTCGCGCACGTGCAACAGGGCGCCGTAGCGGGCCCCCGAGGCGATCACCCGCGCGGCGAGCACCTCGGCCTCGGCGGCGGGCGCGTGGAGGGTGCGCGCGAGGTTGACGAGGTACACGTCGCCGCTGCGAATGGCCTCGCGCACGGCGTCGATGTGGGCCACGTGGGCGTCGCGGTCGGTGGCGCTCGCGAAGGGCCCCAGAGGGCTCGCGGGAGGCCACGCGCGCGCGTCGAAGGCAACGCCCGTCGCGGGCAGATCGACGGAGGTTACGGTGTCGTAGCGTGCGATCCACGCGGCGGGGCAGCGGTCGCCGAGGGGGCGCGCGTCGCGCACGGGGTGGGGCGACGCGGCGCGCCACGCGGCGTCGTAGGTGAGGCACCCGAAGGCCACCGGGAGCTCGGGGTCGCTGGAGCGAAGGGGGGAAGCGCGCAGGGCGTCGATCGCGTCGCCGAAGGCGTCGAGGGCGCCGTCGGGGGCGTCGTAGGCGACGTCGACGAGGGCCGTGGGCGCGGTGGCGAGCACGGCCTTGCGGGGGCCCTCACCGCGCGCGTCGAGGAGCATGAAGGCCGCGCCGGGGGTGCGCGCGGCGGTGCGAATCATCGCGGCGATGCGCGCGTCGGGAGAGTGTGCGTCCACGAGGGGACCCATAGGGTATCGCTTGCGAACACGGGGACACCACTGGTACCCACTTCGACCCCGTGAACCTCTCGCGTGCATGTGCGGTGTGTCTCCTGGCGATGGCCTCCGGGTGCCAGGAGTCGACGATCGCGATCCGCGTGGTGGCGGCCGACGGGGGCGATCCGTTTCTGCCGCCCGACGCGGCCACGCAGGCGCGCTTTCGCTTCGAAGGTCGCACCACCGAGACGGTGACCACCGACGTTGCGCCCAACGGGGCCTTCACGCTCGAGACGCCCTTCGCGGGCATGGTGTCGGGGCGCGGCGTGGTCGAGGCGCTGCGCATGGGCGCCGTGGTCGGCGGCGGGGCGACCCCCCCCATCGATTGGGGCAGCCTCGGGGTGGCCGTGGTGTCGGTGTTCGTGCAGCCGAGGGACACCGTGGTCGAGTACCCGTGGCGCCTGCGCGCGGCGCGCACCGCGCCCATTCTCTTCGAATCGTCGCCGGCCTTCGCGCTGCTGCTCGGCGGCACCGTCGAGACGGCGCCCGTCGAGGCCTTCAACGAGCTCACGCTCTCGGGCTCGGCCGACGGGTCGCCCTACGACGCCGCCCTCAGCCGCGAGGCCTCGTACGTGATTCTCACCAACGGCAACGTGCTCATCGTGAGCGGCTGCAACGCCCTGGTGTGGAACCCGGGCTCGAGCCAGGCCCTCATGGCGCCCGCGCAGATGTCCATGGGCGCGCCCCCCGCCGAGCGCTGCGACATCCGCGCGTCGACGGTGGTGCAAGAGCCCGGCGGCGGCGCGATGCTCCTCGGCGGCCGCGGCCCCATGGGGCCCGTCGCGCGCGTCGACTTCGTGAACGGCGACGGCACGTGGGCCGCGGCGCTCCCCATGGCGTCGCCGCGCGTGGCCCCGGCGGCGGTGCGCACGGGCATCCACGAGGCCCTCATCGCGGGCGGCCAGGAGGCGGGCGCGCCCTTCCTCGAGCGCTACACCCCTACGCTCATGGCCGCGGCGCGGCCGCTTCGCACGGGCGTGGCCAACGTCGACGACCGCCGCGACGCCGCCCTCGTCGACCTCGGCGGCAGCGTGGTGCTCGCCCTCGGCGGCACCGTGCTCGGCAGCGCGGCGCTCACCCCCGACGACCTCGTGCTCGACGCGCGCTGCCTCGATCAGAGCTGCCCGCTGGTGGTCTCCACCTCGGTGCTCGTGCGCGAGCGCCGCCGCGACCCGGTGGCCGTGCTCGCCAACGACGGCCGCGTGGTGGTGGCCTCGGGCGCCGGGGCCGGCGGCGTGGCCGCGTCGGTCGAGGTCATCGACGCGACCAACACCCGCGCGCCGGTGAGCGTCGGGCCCGTGGCGATGCTCCCCTACGACGGCCTGTCGGCGCGCAGGCTCGCGACGGGCGCGGTGCTCTTCGCGGGCGGCGGCACGCAGCGCACGTGGCTGTATCGGCACTGACCGCGGGCGCGCTATCGTCGCGCGATGCTGCGCCCTACGCTCGCCCTGTGCATCGCCCTCTCGCTCGCCGCGTGCGAAAAGAAGTCGCCGCCGCCGCAGGCCAGCACGCAGGGCACGAGCCTCAACGTGGGCCCCACGGTGATGACCCCCGAGGTGCACATCAACCCGCAGGGCGACGCCGGCGCGACGAGCATTCAAATCGGCGGCGCGCGCGTGGTGCTCCCCGGCGAGAACGACCGCGCCGCGCAGGCCGAGGCCGAGCAGGAGCATTGACAGAGAATGTCACGCCGCGTGTGCCCGCGCTGCGGCTTTCGCTACGGGCGTGAGGCCCAGCGCTGCGCCCTCGACGGGAGCGCGCTCGAGCCCCTGCCCGACCCGCTGCGCGGGCGGCTCCTGGGGCAGCGGTACCGGGTCGGCGACGAGCTGGGCGCGGGCGCGATGGGCACGGTGTACGAGGGCGTCGACGCGCGCACCGGGAGCCCCGTGGCGATCAAGGTGCCCGACGCCGAGGCGCTCTCCGACGCGGCGCTCTGCGAGCGCTTCTTGCGCGAGGGGCGCGTGGGCATGGCGCTGCGCCACCCGCACCTCGCGGCCGCGCTCGACGTAGGCCGCGACGGCGAGGTGCACTACCTGGTGATGGAGCGCCTCTACGGCGAGACGCTCGCGGCGCGGCTCGCGCGCGGCGCGCTCCCGATCGCGACGGCGGCGTCGCTCGCGCGGCAGCTCGCCGACGCGCTCGACGCGCTGCACGCGCGGGGCGTGGTGCACCGCGACGTG
>CAISKJ010001587.1 GCA_903885885.1 uncultured delta proteobacterium | reverse complement strand
GCGCTGCGGTGTCGCGCACGGGCTCGGCGCTCACCACCGGGGGCCGCGGTTTTGGCGGCACGCGCGACTGAAACAAGGTGACCGAGAGAATGGCCGTGACCGTCGCCGCCGCGCCGACGATGCCCGCCGCGCGCGCCGCCCGCTCGAGCTGCCGACGCCGCGCGACGCCGCGCACCAGCGCGATGATCTTCGCGTTGCCCGGGTCGAGCGCGAGCGCGCGGTTGAAATACCCCATCGCGTCGCCGATGGAGCCCGCCCGCCGCGCCTCTTGACCGAGCTGCGGGAGGCGCTCTTTCAAGCGGGTTTTGAGCGCGGCCACGAAGGTGTCAGGGTCTTCGAAGTAGCGCCGCAGCTCCTGCTCGGGAAACTCGATGCCGGCCTCGCGCACGAACGCGCAGAGCTCGGCGCGCAGGGCCTCGGCCGACGGGTAGCGAAACTCGGGGAGGCGCTCGAGGGTCTTGCGGATAATGGCCGCGAAGCGGTGGCCCACCTTCGGCTCGGCGCGCTGCGCGTCGGTGTACTCGCCCTCGAGGATGCGCCGCAGGAGGGCGTGCGCCGTGGTGCCCTCGAAGGGCAGCTTGCCCACCGCGAGGAGGTACAGCACCGTGCCCGCGGCGAAGAGGTCGGTGCGCGCGTCGACGGCCGCGCCTTCGATCTGCTCGGGCGCCATGTGGGCCGGCGAGCCGAGCACCTGACCGGTGATGGTCATGCCGTGGGCGTCGGCCACGAAGGCGATGCCGAAGTCGGTGAGCTTGAGCTGACCGCGCTGCAGCATGAGGTTGTCGGGCTTCACGTCGCGGTGCACCACGCCCTGCGCGTGCGCGGCCCCGAGCGCGTCGCACAGCACGATGCCGATGAGCGCGGCCACCTCGGCGGGCACGTCGGGGTGACGCTCGACGAAGCGCCGCAGCGTAGGGCCCTCGATGAGCTCGGTGACCATGTAGCTCTGCGGCTCGTCGGGCGCCGAGAACTCGTACACCTCGACGATGTTCGGGTGCCGCAGGCGCGCCGCGGCGCGGGCCTCGCGTTCGAAGCGCGCGCGGCTCTCGGCGTCTTTCGCGAGGTGCGGGTGCAGCACCTTCACGGCCACGTCGCGCTCGAGGCGTGCGTCGCGCGCGCGGTACACCACGGCCATGCCGCCGGTGCCCAGCTCGCCGAGCACCTCGTAGCGCCCGATGCGCTCTACAGAAGTTTCGGCGCCCTGCTCCACCACGGCGCCGAGTCTAGAACACTCGCGGCACCCTGAACACCATTCACCGATACGGGAGCACGTTGCGCGGATCGCACGGCACGCTCACCTCTTGATCGACGAGGCGCTGCGGGGGCTCCACGCGCATCGGGTCGAGGCCCTGGCGCACGAGGCGCACCTCGTAGTGCAGGTGCACCACGCCGAGCGCGCCCGAATCGCCCACGAAGCCGATCGTGGTGCCGGGGCGCACGGTCATGCCCTTGACGACGTCGGGCGCTGGGGCCTCGAGGTGGCCGTGCAGCGCGAGGTACGTCTGCACCGTAGACCCTTCGCGCACCACGTGGCGCAGCACCACGCTGTTGCCGAAGAGCTCGCCCACGAAGACCACCTCGGGCTCGCCCACCTCGCCGCGCAGCGACACCACCCGCACGGGCGATCCGCGCTCTTGCGGTAGGTCGACACCGCCGTGGCCCACGGCGCGCAGCGTCTCTCCGCGGCGCTGCATCTCGTCGCGTCGGTCGAGGTCGTACCCGCTGGTCACGGTGTGCCCGCCGTAGGGCTCCACGGGGTACACGTAGCGGTCGTAGTCGGCGGGCAGCTCGGGCCTGCGCGGCAGGTGCTCGTACACCACGCGACGCCCCGCGCGGTCGACGTGCGCGTTGGTCTCCATCGTGGCGCCGCGGTCTTCGTCCATCGCGGCCCCGGTAGGGAGGCACACGCCGTCGAGGTCGAGCTCGCCGTCGGCGCAGCGGGCCGTCGGGAGGCAGCGCCCCGCGTACTCGGTGCCCGCGCATCGCGCGCGCTCCGCAGGTGCGCTGTGTGGGGTGCGCGCGGCCGAGCGCACGGCGCGCTCGCGCGGCGCCGCGGGCATCCACGCGACGGGCACGAGCAGCAG
>CAISKJ010001586.1 GCA_903885885.1 uncultured delta proteobacterium | reverse complement strand
CGACGCCGCGGCTCTCCTCGCGCTCGGCGTGGCCGAGATCGAGCAGAACCGCCGCGAGGCGGGCGTCGCGCGCATCCGCGAGGCGCTGCGCCGCGAGCCCCCGTGGCAGGCCACCGCCGCCGAGCACGCGCAGCTGCGCGCGCGCTGCAACTACAACATCGCCCGCGCCCTCAACATGGCGGGCTCCGTCGACGAGGCCATCGCGGCCTACCGCGCCGCGCTCGTCGACGACCCGAACTACGCCTACGCCAACACCAACCTCGGGCTCATCCTCGAGCAGCGCGGGCAGCGCGCCGAGGCCGCGCGGCTCTTCCGCACGGCCCTGCGCACGCAGCCCGACCTCGCCCTCGCGCGCCAGGGCCTCGACCGCACGGGGCCCTGAGCGCCTCTCAGGCGGCGCACTCGCCGGCGCCGATGGCGACCTTGAAGCTGCGCTCCTCGCCGATGTCGAGAAACACCTCGTCGGGCGTGGTGGCGTCGATCACCGCGAGGTCGCCGAGGAGCTTCGTCGCCGCCTCGTTGGTGAGCCGCGCGAAGTACGCCGACGGCGCCTCGCCCTCGGCGCGGTCGTTCGTGTAGGCCACGAGCAGCCGCGCGACGGCCTCATCCACGCGACGCGCGGGGATCTTGATCACCTGGCGCCCGAAGCGCGCGCCCTGCTCGTCGAAGCCGCCGCCGAGGTGGAGCTGGTACACGGGCGCGCTGCGGTCATCGACCTTGCGCACGGCGCCGTGCCACCCGATGTCGGCGATGTGGTGCTGCCCGCACGAGTTGGGGCACCCCGACACCTTGATCACGGTGGTCTTCGCGGCGGCCACCGCGTCGGCGAGCGCGGCGTCGCCCTCGAGGCGCGCGGTGATGGCCGCGCCCACCTGCCGCGAGGCCGTGACGGCGAGGTTGCAGCTCTCGGCGCCGGGGCACGTGGTCACGTCGCTCACGGTGCTCGCGCCGGGCTTCGCGAGGCCCAGGGCATCGAGCTCGGCGTGCAGCGCCGGGAGCTTGCGGTGCGGCACGAAGCGCAGCGCGAGGTTCTGGTCGAGGGTGGTGCGCATCGAGCCTTCGCCGTACTGCACGCAGATGCGCGCGAGCTCGCGGAGCTGGTGCGCCGTCACGTGCCCGAGGGCGAGGCGGGCCGTCACCGCGGTGTAGCCCGGCTGGTCTTGCGTGAAGGTGTTGGCCGCGCGCCACGCGAGGTACCCGGGGCCGCGCGGGTGACTGGCATCGGCGTCGGGCGCGTCGTCGGAGGGGGGCGCCACGGGCGCGGGCTCGACCACCGCGAGGTCGAGGGCCGTGCCGCCGCGCGCCTTCACGGCCGCGTACTCCTCGACGAGGGCGGCATGAAACTTCTCGCGCCCCATCTTGCGGGCCACGTACTTGAGCCGCGCGCGGTGCTTGTTCTCGCGGTTGCCGTGGCGGTCGAAGATGCGCACCACGGCCTCGACGGCGTCGAGAATGTCTTCGACGGGCACGAAGTCGAAGAAGAGCACGGCGTTCTCGGGGGTGGTGCTGAGGCCGCCGGCGACGGTCATGCGAAAGCCCCGGCGGCCGTCGACGACGCGCCCCACGAGGCCCACGTCGTTGATGGCGCCGAACGCACAATCCTTCGGGCCGCACGAGAGCGCGATCTTGAACTTGCGCGGCAGGCTGTTGGCCCACTCGGCGCGGAGCAGAAAGCGCGTAATGGCCTCGCCGTAGGGGGCCACGTCGAAGGTGGCCTTCGCGTGAACGCCCGCGAAGGGGCAGCACGTCACGTTGCGCACGGTGTTGCCGCAGGCCTCGCGCGTGGTGACGCCGCCCGCGTCGAGCACGCGCATGGCGGCCTCGGCGTCGGCCATCTGCACGAAGTGAAACTGCAGGTTCTGCCGCGTGGTCACGCTGCCGAAGCCGTGGCCCCAGCGGTCGGCCACGGTGGCAAGGGCCTCGAGCGCCGCGGGGGCCGCGACGCCCTGCGGGAGCTTCACGCGGATCATCTGCGCGCCCTCCTGCCGCTGGCCGTAGACGCCGCGCGTGAGGCGATACCGGCGGAAGTCTTCCGACGAGATCTCGCCGTTCTCGAAGCGGGTGAGCGTGGCGACGAACTCGTCGATGTCGCGGGCGTCGCTGAAGCGAGGGAGGTACACGGAGGGGAGCGGGCTCATGGAATGGGACTCCATCACAGTGGAGAGTGCGTCGATTCAGGAGACAGGTATCCGAGCTCGCGGAGGCGCGCCAGCACGCGCTCGACGCACTGCTCGACGGTGACCCCCTCGGTCGACAGGGCCAGCTCGGGCGCCTCGGGGGCCTCGTAGGGGTCGCTCACGCCCGTGAAGCTCGGGATCTCGCCCGCGAGGGCCTTCTTGTAGAGCCCCTTCACGTCGCGCCCGGCGCACACGGCGAGGGGCGTCTCGACGTGCACCTCGACGAAGTCGCGGATGGTGGCGCGGCACCAGTCGCGCGCCTCGCGGTACGGCGAAATGGCCGCCGTGATCACGAACACCCCGTTGCGCGTGAGGAGGTGGGCCACGTACCCGATGCGCCGCACGTTCACGTCGCGGTCTTCGCGCGAGAAGCCCAGCCCCCGCGAGAGGTGCGTGCGCACCGCGTCGCCGTCGAGCACCTCGACGCGCTTGCCCAGCGCCTGGAGCCGCGGCGCCAGCGCCTCGGCCAGCGTGCTCTTGCCAGCCCCCGAGAGCCCCGTGAACCAGATCGTCACCCCGCGCACAGCGGGCGTCGTCACCGTCATCGCGTCGCCTCGGCGTCGCCGCGCCGCGCGACCGTTGTGGCCGCGCGGGGGGCGAATCGTGTAGGGTTGGCGCGAGAGTTCAGCGCCCTCACGGGCCTCGACGCCTCTCCTACAATGGAGGCACTTCTTTTATGGCGAAGTCAGCCAGCGTGTCAAACCCGACGAAGCGCGCCCCCGTCTCCGAGGGCGCAGAGGGCGACGAGATCGGCGCCGCGGAGCTCACCCGGCGCGTGGCCGACAACCTCCGCGCGCTGAGAAAGCAGCGCGAGCTGTCGCTCGACGACCTGGCCTCGCGGTCGGGCGTGTCGCGCGCCACGCTCTCGCAGATCGAGACGAGCAAGACCAACCCCACCATCGCCATCTTGTGGAAGATCGCGGCGGGCCTCGGCGTGCCCTTCGCGTCGCTCCTCGGCGAGGAGCGCGTCGACCGCGTGCGCGTGCTACGCCGCGGCGACGCCCAGGTGCTGCGCTCGGCCGACGGGCGCCTCGAGTCGCGGCCCCTCACGCCCGCGGGCGCGTCGCCCATGGTCGAGTGCTACGAGCTGCGGCTCCAGCCCCGGGCCACGTCGCAGAGCGAGCCGCACGCCAAGGGCACCTGCGAGAGCCTCACGGTGCTCACCGGCGCGCTGCGCCTGCACGTGGGCGACGAGGTGTGCGACCTCGCCGCGGGCGACTCGGTGTACTTCGAAGCCGACGTGGCCCACGCGTACGAGAACCCGGGCCGCGTCGAGTCGCGGTACATCAACGTGATTCTCTACAACCGCTGAGCGGGCCGTTGCCTTCGGCGTGAGAATTGTTTACCAAGCTGAACGAGAGTTCTTCTTTGGTAGACTCGCACAGAGACGCGAAGGCGGGCGAAGCGCCGCTCATCGAGGTGGCCGCGGTCACCAAATCGTGGCCGAAGGAGGGCGGCGGCGCCGTCGTCACGCTCGCGGCCGTCGACCTCACCATCCGCCGCGGCGAGTTCGTGTGCCTCTGCGGCCCGTCGGGCTGCGGCAAGACCACGATGCTCAACCTCATCGCGGGGCTCGAGCTCCCGTCGACGGGCGAGGTGCGCGTGCGCGGCGCGCGCGTCGAGGGCCCCGGCCCCGACCGCACGGTGATGTTTCAAGAGAGCGCCCTCTTCCCGTGGCTGTCGGTGCGCAGCAACGTGTCGTTTCCGCTCGAGATGGCGGGTGTGCCGAAGGCCGAGCGCGACGCGCGCGTCGAGCGCTACCTGCGCATGGTGCACCTGTGGCGCTACCGCGACGCGCAGCCCCACGAGCTGTCGGGCGGCATGCGCCAGCGGGCGGCCCTCGCCCGCGCCCTGGTGAACGACCCGTCTATTCTACTGATGGACGAGCCCTTCGCCGCGCTCGACGCGCAGACCCGCGACGTGCTCCACGGCGAGCTCGAGCGCATCTGGG
>CAISKJ010001585.1 GCA_903885885.1 uncultured delta proteobacterium | reverse complement strand
CTCGCGCGCGAGTCGCACGACGATCAAGACGCGCTGCGCCTCGACCTCTCCGCGGGCACACACGCGCTCGTGGTGAAGCTCGCCTCGCGCGGCGACCTCGACCTCTTCGCGCGGCTCACGAACGAGTCGATGCGCCCCGACCCCACGGTGCGCGTGGTGCTCGACGACGTCGACGACGCGGGCTGTCAGCGCCTCGCTGCGCGCGCGGCGTCGATCTCGCTCGCGCGCCGTGTGGTGCCCGAGGGGACCCGCGTCGACGTGGAGGTGTCGTTCCCGGGCGGCACCGCGGCCCTCGAGGCCGAGAGCGGCCGGGCGGTGTCGGTCGCGCTCGCGCCCGTCGGCGGCGCGACGACCACGGAGACGACACAGGCGACGCCCGCCCAGTCGCTCACGCTGCACGAGGTCTTCGCCCGCGACGCGCAGGGGTCGGTGACGGTGCGCGCGGGCGACGCAGCGCAGACCTTCGCGGTGCGCGTGGCGCCCGCGGTGCGATCCGCGCTTCTCCGGGCGCGCGAGGTGCTCACGCCGCTCGACGGCGCGTTCATGGCCGCCGAGGCGCCGCTCGTCGCTGTGCCTGCGCCGCGCGAAACGAGCGCGCTGCCCGCGGCTTCGATCTGGTCGGTGGAGCGCGTCGCCGAGCGCCTCGCCGAGCTCGTCGCCGAGGGCGACGCCGATGCGAGCCACCTCAACAGCGAGGCTCAGCTCCTCGCGGAGCTCCTCGACGCCGTGGCTGCCGGTCGCGACCCCTACGCCCGTCGCACGGGCGCCATGCGCCGGGCCTATCGCTCTCCTCTCGACGGCGCGCTGCAGGAGTACTCGGTGTTCGTTCCGCCGTCGTACCGCGGCGACCGCGCGACGCCCGTCGTGATGGGCCTCCACGGATTGCACGGCACCGCCCACCGCATGCTGCCCATTCTCACGGGCTTCTACGACAAGGACGAGCCGCGCACACACGCCGACCGGTACCTCCCGCCGATGCCCGACACGGGGGCGATCCTCGTCGCGCCCTACGGCTTCGGCGATGCGGCCTATCGCCAGCAGGGCGAGCACGACGTGATGCGCGTGCTCGACGAGGTGCAGCGCGCCTATCGCACCGACCCCGACCGCACGTACATGACGGGCCTCTCGATGGGCGGCATCGGCGCGGCGGGCGTGCCGTTTCACCACCCCGACGCCTTCGCCGCCGTCGCGGCGCTGTGCGGGTATCACAGCTATTTCGTGCGCAACGACACGCGCGGCGTGAGGCGCCCGTGGGAGACCTTTCTCATGGAGCTGCGCTCGAACGCGAGCTACGCCGAGAACGGCTCGCACCTGCCCCTCTACGTGGTGCAGGGCACGCTCGACCGGCCCATCACCAACTCGACGGTGCTCACCGAGCGCTACGAGGCCCTGGGCTACACGCTCCGCAGCGAGTTTCCGACGCTCGAGCACGACGTGTGGAGCACCACCTACGCCAACGGGCGCATCGTGCCCCACTTTCTTCAGTATCGCCGCGACCCGCACCCGCGCAGCATTCGCTTTCGCACCCCGGAGCTGCGTTGGAACCGCGCATTCTGGCTCACCGTCGACGCGCTCACGAGCGACGGCGGCACCACGCAGCAGCGCACCGGGCGCTGGGCCGACGTCACCCTCGACACGCAGCGCAACGGCCAGGGCATCGCCGCCACCGCGGGCGTCGCCGCCCTCTCCCTCACGCCGCCGCGCGTGGCGTACGCCCCCGGCGCGCGTGCCCTCGCCCTCACCATCGACGGCGACCGCGTCGAGCTCCCCTTCGACGCGCCCACCACGCTCGTTCGCGTCGACGGACACTGGCGCGCAGGCGCCGCCCCCACGGTGCGCGCGGGAGGCCCGGTGCGTGAGGTCTTCGATGCGCCCCTGCTCTTCGTGCTCGGCACCGGCGACCCCGCCGAGGAGCGCGCGAACGAGCGCGTCGCGCGCCACTGGGCCGTGCGCAGCAGCGTGCGTGCGCGCTACGCCGTGGTGCGCGACGACAGCTACACCGAGGCCATGGGCGCGGGGCGCACCCTCGTGCTCATCGGACGCAGCAACCGCCTGCTCGCGCGCATGGGGCCGCGGCTGCCGATTCGCGTCGACGCGCGCGCCGTCACCTTCGGCGCACGGCGCTTCGAAGGTGCAGACGTGGGCGCCGTATTCACCGCACCCAATCCCGACGACCCGTCGCGCGCGGTGCTCGTGATCGCGGGCACCACCCCCGTCGCCACGCTGCTCTCGCGGTCGTTGCCCGACCTCGTGCCCGAGTACGTCGTGTACGACCCGCGTGTGGCGTCGGCGCGCGGTCGCGTGCTGCTCGGGGCCGATGCGTCGGTGCTCGCCGCGGGCTTCTTCGATTCAGCGGGAAACCCCGCGGGCTCCGACAGCGACCCCGTTGCGCGCAGCGCCGCGCCGCACGCGCCGTAGGCGTCCTCGGCGCTTGCCTCGGGGCGCGCAGTGCTGCCAGCATCGGCGTCGATGAAGGCTCCTTCGATTCTCTTCGGTTCCGTCGTCGTGGTGCTCGCCGCGTGTGGGGGCAACTCGCTGCCGCCCGGGCAGAGCTCGCGCGACGGGGCGGTGACGCCCGTCGATGTGCCCGTGATCGACGCGCCCGTGATCGACGCGCCCGCTGCCGACGCCTCCGACGTCGCCATGCCCCCGAGCGATGCCGTCGACGCGACGGGCGACGCGCCCGCCGACACCGCGGGCGACGCGCCCGCCGACGCGCCCGTCGACGCGGGCCCCGCCGATGCGCCGCCCGTCACGCGCGGCCTCTGCGCGTGGAACCACAGCGACCTCGCCGCCTTCGCGGTGCGCTTCAGCCTGTGCTCGTTTCGCGCGCCGCAGGCCGCGCTCAACACCTACTTCGACCCATCGAGCTGGGAGGGCGGGCCCCTCGCGGCGCGCGCCTGCCCCGCGCTGCGCTGCGTGGCCGACATGAGCAGCCCGGGCACCTGCGGCGCGTGGATGGCCTCGTGCCTCAAGTACGAGGTCGGGCGCGTCGACGGCGACGGCGGCGCCTGCCCCACGCCTGCGGGGAGCTGCGAGGGCGCCACGCCCGCCACGGCGCGCACCTGCGTGGACGGCGTGGTCACGCGCGACAACTGCGTGGCCCTCGGCCTGCGCTGCGTGTCGTCGGGCGGCGAGGCGGCGTGCGTGTCGACGCTCGGCAACGCCTGCACCCCCGGCGCGCCCGCGCGCTGCAACGGCAACGTGCTCGAACAGTGCGTGCTCGGCGTGTACACCCGCGCCCGCGATTGCGACCTCACCGCCGGCGTGTGCGACGCCGCCGCGGGCACGTGCCGCGGCGCGGGCCCGGAGTGCACGGGCG
>CAISKJ010001584.1 GCA_903885885.1 uncultured delta proteobacterium | reverse complement strand
CTCGCGCGCGCCCTCTCGCGCGACCTCACCGAGCGCTACGGCACCGTCGAGCAGCTCGACGCAGACCTCGCCGCGCTCCAGTCTTCGACGCGCGAGCTCGCGCCCGACGCCGTGCCGCCCGCGCCGCACGCGCCCAGCAGCGCCGCGCGCATCGCCAGCCGCGACGCGCCCACCGCGCCCGTCGAGCGCTAGGCGCACCGCCCCGTTCAGGGCACGCGCGATGCTTCGTGTGCGCTGAAGCCGCCGCGCAGCGCGGCGCCCACAGACAGGGGAACCATGAAGACTCGACATGCGATCTACGCGTGCCTCGCGGGCCTGCTCGACCTCTCGTCGTGCGAGGGCAACACCTGGCCGGCGAACGCGCCCGCGGCGGGCCTCGACGCGGCCGCGACGCACCTCGCGCGCGCGGCGGAGCCGACGGCGCCCGACGCGACGGTGGCCGTCCGCCGCGCCGTCGTGCCCATCGACGTCATCGCCATCGACGCCGCCATCGACACGGCCGTCGACGTCGCCGTCGAAGCCGCCGCGGAGGCGACAGCGCCCATGGCTGCGACGGTGCTCGTCCCGGTGTATATGCCCTTCTATCTTCCGTCGGGCTGGGGCAGCGAGGGCGCGCCTGCCACGCGCGTGGAGACGCCGACCGCGCCCGCGCTCGTGATGCCCGTCACCGCGGCGCCCATCGGCACCGGCGGCACGCTCGGTCAGTACGGCACGCCCGGCACGTTCAACAGCACCGGCGTCACCGCGGGCGACCCGGGGACCCTCCGCGGCACCTTCCCTTGAACATCACACACCCGCACGGCCGGAGCGCGCCTGCGCGCTTCGTAGCGTTCTGTCTCGTCGCGGCGTTTGCCCTCGCGCCGGGTCGGTCCGCAGCCTCGCGAAGAAGGCTCGTTTGCGGGCGCTACGGCGCCGCGCAGCGGGGCGCGCGCGGTGGCATCGCGCTCGCAACGTGTCGAGCCGTGAGCCCAATGAGCCCCTCCTCTCGCATCCCGTCGACGCTCCCTACGCGCGCTCTTCGCCCTTGTTGTGAGCCTCGGCGCCGCCTGCGCCGACATCGACAACGCCGCGGACTGCGACAAGATCTGCGACCGCTACCGAGCGTGCTTCGACAGCGCCTACAACACGAGCACCTGCTACACCCGCTGTCAGGCCAACGGCACCTCGAACGACGAGGCGCGGCGCCGCATCGACACCTGCTCCGCGTGCATCAACGGCCTCTCCTGCGCGGGCGCCGTCTTCACCTGCGGAACCCCGTGCAGCACGGTCGTGCCGTAGCGCGCTCGCGCGCGACAACGTTCAACCAACCGCTCCGCGGCGGGCGCCCTCGCGATGCGCGCAGGGCGCTCCTCGCATCAACCTCGATCCAAAGGAACTGCCGTCATGCTGTGGACGATCACCGTGGTTCTCCTCGTGCTCTGGGTGCTGGGGTTCAGCACGTTTCACTCGCTCGGCGTGTGGGTTCACCTGCTGCTGGTGCTCGCGGTCATCTCCGTGGCCATCAACCTGATCCGCGGCCGCAACCCTGTGGCCTGAGCACGCGGCGCCAGCCCTTCACGCGAGGCAGCATTCTGATCTATGGATGCAACCTGCATGAAGAAGTCAGACCCGGTCGAGGGGCCGTCGGCATCGGCGCTCATCACGAACAAGATCGCCGAGCTCGGCGACTGGCGCGGCGCGACGCTCGGCCGCATGCGCGCGCTCATCCACGAGGCCGACCTCGACGTGCTCGAGGAGTGGAAGTGGATGGGCACGCCCGTCTGGTCGCACGACGGCATCCTCTGCACGGGCGAGTCGTACAAGGGCGTCGTGAAGCTCACCTTCGCGAAGGGCGCGTCGTTGAGCGATCCCGCGGGGCTCTTCAACGCGAGCCTCGACGGCAACGTGCGTCGCGCCATCGACATCCGCGAGGGCGACACCCTCGACGCGTCGGCCTTCAAGGCGCTCGTGCGCGAGGCCGTGGCGCTCAACGCAGCCGCGAAGAAGAAGCCCGCGAAGACGTCGAAGAAGTAGGGCCCGCGCGCTCAAACCGCGGCGCGCACGGGCGGCGCGCTCCCCTGTCGAGGGCGTCGGCCCGTCAGCTCCCGCTGCCGCACGCGGTGACGCGCGCCGTCTGCCCCGCGCGCACGTCGACGTACTGCTGAAACGCGATGCCGTTGTTCGTGATCACCACCTGCACGTGGCCCGTCGCGGTGCGCACGGGCTCGCCGTGCGGGAGCGTGATGCGCCGCGCCGCCGCGCCCGCGCCGATCGCCGCTTCACCGTTCGCACAGGTGATCTCGACGGATCCGAGGCGCGCCTGCACGTCGCTCAAGAGGCCGTTGGTGAAGCCGGTGTGCGAGGCCATCCACGCGTCGCCGCCGTCGCGCATCGCCTGCGCGACCTTCTCTTCGGCGTCGGCGAGGCGCCCCATCTGACGGTAGAGGTGCGCCACCGCGACGAGGGCGCGGGGGCTCCGCACCGCGGCGAACGCCGCCACCGCGGCCGCGCGGTTGCCCGTCTGCAACGCGGCGCAGGCCTCGCGGTACGTCGGGTCGTCGTCGCAGTACGGGGCGCCGCGCACGGGCGCCGGGGCGCTCGATGCGCCGCCCTGCGTGGCAGCGTGCACTGCCGGTGTGCTCGCGTCGACGACACGCGCGACGACGGCCGCGTCGACCGTGAGAGGTGCGCTCGCGTCGACCACGGCGGGTGGGCTCGCATCGACCACGACCGGTGCGCGCGCTGCGACGTCGGGCGGGGGAGGGGGCGCGGTGAGCGGCGCGGCGTCGGGCGCGGCGGAGACGTACGGCACGTCGTCGCGCGCGGCGGGCGCCTCGCGGGGCGCCATGAGCTGTTGCGCGCCGAAGAGGCCCGCCACGCCGAGCACGGCGCCCATGGCCATGTGGCGCCACGTGGGGTGAACCTCGTGCTGCGCGGGGCCGCCTTCGGGGGTGTGCGCGACGGCCTTCGGCGCGCTCACGGTCGTCTTGCCGT
Source organism: uncultured delta proteobacterium (assembly GCA_903885885.1). GTDB lineage: Bacteria > Myxococcota_A > Polyangia > Polyangiales > CAISKJ01. The sequence continues at coordinate 4,574 of CAISKJ010001584.1, read as the reverse complement.
CGACGGTCTGCGCGTCGCGGTCGACGCCGCGGTGCACGGTCGTCGATTGCTGGCTCGCGGCGTTGCTGTAGAGGCCCGACGCGCTCGCCTCGAGCACGTCGTCGAGCTGCGCGGCGGCGTCGCCCTCGCGGTCGTAGTAGCGCGCCCACGCGTGGCGCACCCGCGGGCTCGCGAAGGGCCACAGGGCCGCGCCCGCTGCGCGCATCGACGGGAAGCGCCGCGTCGGATCGCGCTCCATCATGCGCGCGATCACGGCGTCGAGGCCCTTGGGCACGGTGTCGCGCACCTCGCTGGGCGGCGTCGGCGAGCGCGACGTGATGGCCTCGAGGAGGTCGAGCAGCACCTCGGCGCGATAGGGCTTCTCGCCCGTGAGGGCCTCGTACAACACGACGCCGAGCGACCACTGGTCGCTGCGCGCGTCGACGCTCTTCGACTGCCGCACCTGCTCGGGCGACATGTAGAAGGGCGTGCCGAGCCACGAGTGCGTCTGCGTGAGGTCGAGCTCGTCGGAGACGAGCTTCGCGATGCCGAAGTCGACGAGCTTGGGGTACGCGATGCCCGACACGTGGCGCGCGAGAAAGATGTTGCCGGGCTTGATGTCGCGGTGCACGACGCCGGCGTTGTGCACGGCGTCGAGGGCCGACGCGATGGGGAGCAGCACGTCGACGATCTCGTCGGAGCGCAGCACCTTGTCGCGCTTGAGGCGCTCGCCCAGCGTCTCGCCGTCGAGGAACTCCATCGCGAGGAAGCCGCGCTCGTCGCGCACGCCGCCGTCGAACACCTGGATCACGTGCGGGTGCTCGACCTGCGCGGCGGCCATGATCTCGCGCTGAAAGCGCGTGGCGGCGTCGGGGCTTGACAGCACGTGCTCGTGCAGAATCTTGAGCGCCATGCGCTTCTTCAGCGGGTTGCGCCGCGCCTCGTACACCACGCCGAAGGCGCCGCGGCCCACCTGACGGAGGATCGAGTACGGGCCGAACTCCGCGCCGGGCCCCAGCGGGCCCGAGGGTGACGTCGTCATTGCGCTTGTTCCTCGCGTGAAAACACCTTGCAGTAAGCCCCTTCGCGCGAGGCTGTCAACGGAGCGCGCGGGCGAGCGCGTCGAGCACGAGGTCGACCTGGGCGCGCGTCATCGACGGGCCCAGGGGCAGCGTGAGGAGGCGTTCGAAGGCCGCGTCGGTGCGCGGGAGCGCCGCGGCCCCCGCGGGCGCGCTCGCGTACGCGGTGAAGCGGTGCGTCGGCGGGTAGTGAATGCTCGTCTGCACGCCCGCCTCGCGCAGCGAGGTCATCACGCGCTCGCGGTCGCTGCCCGGCGGCAGGAGCACCACGAAGAGGTGGTGCGACCCCTCGCCGTAGCCCTCTCCGCTGAACGGAATGGCGAGGCCCGCGAGCGCGCCCGCGCGCGCCCGCACACCCTCGCGGTACCACCGCGCGACCTCGGCGCGCCGCGCGTTGGCGCCGAGCACCTTGCGGAGCTGCACGCGCCCGATGGCGGCGCGGATCTCGTCCATGCGGGCGTTGGTGCCCACGCGCGCCACGTCGTAGGTGAAGGCGTGACCACGATGCCGGTCCCAGGTGAGGGTGGTCATGCCGTGCGAGCGCAGGAGGCGCAGCGTGGCGGCGGTGGCGTCGTCGCGCGTGGTGAGCATGCCGCCCTCGCCGGTGGTCATGTTCTTGTTGCTGAAGAACGAGAACGCGCCCACCGCGCCGAGCGAGCCGCAGCGCGCGTCGCCCCCGCGGGCGCGCGAGCCGGGCGCGTGCGCGCAGTCTTCGACGAGGGCCACGTGCGCCGCGCCGCGGGCGTCGAGGGCGCTGCGAATGGCGGCCACGTCGGCGGCGAAGCCCGCGTAGTGAACGGCCACCACCGCGCGCGTGCGGTCGGTCACCTTGCGGGCGATGTCGTCGGGGTCGACGCAGAGGTCGTCGTCGCTGGTCACGTCGGCGAACACGGGCGTCGCGCCGAGGCGCACGGCGGCGTTGGCGGTGGCCACGAAGGTGAGCGCGGGCACGATCACCTCGTCGCCGGGCACCACGCCCGCGGCGGCGTAGGCGAGCTCGAGGCCCACGGTGCAGTTGTTCACGGCGATCGCGTGGGCGACGCCCACCATGGCGGCGAACTCGCGCTCGAAGCCGGCCACGCGCTCGCCCTGCGTAAGCCAGCCCGAGCGCACCACCTCGGCGGCGGCCTGGGCCTCTTCGTCGTCGAGCGTCACGTCGGTGAGCGGAACCTTCCAGTGCATCGAAGCTCCTCCTGCGGGGGCGCGCAGGGTGAAGGTGCGCCCACGCTCGTGTCAACGCCGCGCCGCGGAACCGAAACCGTGTCGCACCCGGCGCGCATTGTTCGATAGGATCGCGACCTATGCGAAGCACAGCTCGTCTGCTCGGCCTCGGAGTGCTCTCCTCGATCGCGGTCGCGTGCGGCGACGACGTCGTGACGCCGTCACCCGACGCGGGCAACGCGTGCGTGCCCGACCGCGCGATGTGGGATTCGACCGTGCGCGGGCACGTGGAGCGCCAGTGCGGCGCCTGCCACGGCGCCTCGCCCGCGTACGGCGCGTCCTATTCGCTCCTCGACTACGACGCCAACCTCCGCCCGCGCAACGGCGCGCGCCCCGTCGACCGCATCGCGGCGCGGCTCCTGGATGGAACCATGCCCCCCGCCGGCACGCCGGCGCCGACCGACGCCGTGGCGCAGGCCATCGTGCAGTGGGCCAGCTGCGGCGCGCAGACGCCCCCGACGGGCCGCGGGCTGCGCGCGTCGCGGCCGGTGTTTCGCTCGCCGGCGGCGGCCCCCGCGGGCATGGAGACGTGGGACCTGCGCGCGGGCAATTTCGCCGTGGGCCCCACCGAGACCGATCGGTATCAGTGCTTCACGTTCACCTACGGCGGCACCGAGCCGCGCTTCGTGCGGCGCTTCGAGTTCCTGGGCGATCGCCGCGAGGTGGTGCACCACGTCGTGCTCCTGCGCGACAACCAGATGGCCGCGCCGACCACGCCCTTCGTGTGCAACAGCATGCCCGAGGGGTCAGACTACCTCTACGCCTGGGCCCCGGGGCAAGACGCGCTGCAGTTTCCCGAAGGCGGCCTGCGCATCGTGCCGGGCCAGCGCCTCGTGATGCAGATTCACTACAACAACGGCCAGGCGCTCCCCAACGTGGTCGACAACTCGGGCCTGCGCCTCTACCACGCGGCCCCGGGCGGCACCGAGTACGGCATGGTGGCCATCGGCCCGCTCGCGTTCCAGGTCCCCGCGCGCTCCATGGGCACCGCGCAGAGCGGCTGCAACATCACGCGCGAGTCGCGCCTCCTCACCGGCATGCCCCACATGCACGGCTGGGGCAGCGGCTTCTCGGAAGACATCGTGCGCCAGGGCGGCGCCCGCGAGTCGCTCATCGCGCTGCAGGGGTGGCGCTTCGAGACCGAGCTCTTCTACGACTTCAGCACCGCGCTGCACCCCGGCGACCGCATCGAGACGCAGTGCACGTTCAACAACACCTCGGCCGACATGGTGCGCAGCGGGTCGCGCACCAGCGACGAGATGTGCTTCAACTTCGCGTACGTCACCCCGCCGCCGACCGAGCGGTACTGCGACCAGGCCACGGGCCCCGCCGACGCCCTCGGGTACACGCCGGGCGCGTGCGCGATGCCCGCGGCGCCCACGATGGTGCCCACCGCCATGGGGCGCGCCGTGGTGGGCGCTCCCCCCGCGCTCGCCGGCGGCGCGCTCCCCGACGCGCGCTGGGAGCTCACCGGCGTGAGCTGGTACCTCAGCGCGGGCGCCGTGGGCCCCTCGATGATCAACCTCGACGAGACCACGCTCGCCGCGCGCGGCCAGGTGTGGACCGCCGCGGGCCGCTTCACCGCCGACTTCATCACGCGCCTCGGGCTCGTGCTCACGGGCGGAGCCCGCATCGCGCGCGACATCCCGGGCTCCTTCGCGGGCACCTACACCGGCGCGGCCGCGGCGCCCCTCACGCTCACGCCGGCGTGCCCGTCGACGGCCACCATGCCCACGGTGATCAACTACGCCGTCGAGGGCGACACGCTCACCGTCGGCGTGCCCTCGAGTAACTTCTCGGGCCTCACCATCTCGCCGCGCTACACGTTCCGCCGCGCGCCCTGACGCCGCGCGCCCCCCGCCAACTTCGTCGGTTCGCCCGCCAACTTCGACGGCGCACGTCTACCGCTGCAGCAGCCCCCAGAGCACGAGCCCGAGCACGGTGCCCGCGGCCACCACCACCGTCACGATGAGGGCCGGGTGCGCACCGCTCTCGTCGATCCGCGCGGGCGATGGGGACGGCATCGGTCGGCTCGCGCGCGGCGGCGGGCCCATCGCGGCGAGCGACGCGCGCATCGCCTCTGGGAGCGCCGTGTCGGGCATCGTCGACTCGATCGCGAAGGGGAGGTTGAGCGGCTGTGCCACGGGCTGCGCCACCAGCGCCGCGACGCGTGGCACGGGCTGCGTGTGCTCGTCTTCGTGCGTCGGGAGGATCAGCTCCGGCGGAGGCACCTCGAGCATGCGCGTGTGCTCCCACGTGGTCGACGCGTCGCGCTGCGCCGCGAGCTGATCGGGG
>CAISKJ010001583.1 GCA_903885885.1 uncultured delta proteobacterium | reverse complement strand
TGCGCCGCTGGCTTCGCCGACTGCGACGGCGACGAGTCCAACGGCTGCGAGGTGAACGTCAACACCAGCGTGAGCCACTGCGGCGGCTGCGGGCGCGCGTGTCAGGCGCGGCCCAACAGCACCACGACCTGCACCGCGGGCGCGTGCGCCTTCACCTGCGCGGCGGGCTCCGGCGACTGCGACCGCAGCCCCGACAACGGCTGCGAGGTGGTGGGCTTCACGAGCCCCACCAACTGCGGCGGCTGCGGCGTCGTGTGCGCCGCGGGCAGGGTCTGCAACGGCACCACGTGTACGAGCGCGCCCTGCTCGTCGCCGCGAGTCATGTGCGGCACCGCCTGCGTCGACCCGAGCACCGACGGCGCCCACTGCGGGGCCTGCGACGCCGCGTGCCCGACGGGCCAGACCTGCGTGAGCGGTCGGTGCCAGTGCCCCACCGGGCAGACCCTCTGCGGGAGCGTCTGCACCAACCTCCAGACCGACCTGCGCAACTGCGGAATGTGCAACGCGGTGTGCGCCTCTGGGGGATCGTGCGCGGCGGGTCGCTGCCAGTGCCCCTCGGGCCAGGCGGCCTGCGCGGGCACCTGCGTGAACCTCGCGAACAACACCGACCACTGCGGCGCCTGCGGCAACGCGTGCGGGCTGAGCGACGCGTGCATCAACAGCGGCTGCGCCTGCGGCGGCCGGGGCCAGGTGTGCTGCTGGTTCCGTCGCTGCGCCACCGGGCTCTCGTGCGGCGTTCTCTTGTGCCGATGACCGATGAATCGAGGCAACCCATGAACCGATCGATTCTCCTGCTCACCGTGGCGCTGGCGAACGCGGCCTGCGCGCTCAATCACCCATCGTTCGGTTGGACGAGCGACGACGTCACCGCCGAGCCCATCGACGAGCCCGTCGACCTCGGCCCCGACGTGGCCGATGTGCTCGACGCCTCCGACGACGCCGATGTGGCCGATGTGGCCGATGTGCCCGACGTCGAAGACGTTGCCGACGCCGACGACGTGCCCGACGTGCCTGACGCGCCCGACGTGCCCGACGCGCCCGACGCGCCCGACGTGCCCGACGCGCCCGACGTGCCCGACGTGCCCGACGTGCCCGACGTGCCCGACGTGCCCGACGTGGCTGATGTGCTCGACGTGCGCGACGTGCGCGACGTGCCCGACGTACGCGACGCGCCCGACGGGCCCGACGTGATCGACACGGGCGTGTGCGCGGCGCCGCGAACGATGTGTGGCGCCGCCTGCGTCGACCTCCGCAGCGACGCGCGCAACTGCCGCGTGTGCGGCGGCACGTGCGTCAACGGCACCATCTGCTCGAGCGGCACGTGCGTGTGCCCGTCGGGGCAGACGGTGTGCGCGGGGTTCTGCGTCGATCCGATGACCAGCGCGGCGCACTGCGGCGCCTGCGGGCGCGCCTGCGCGTCGCCCATGACCTGCGTCGCGGGCGCGTGCCGCTGACGAGCTTCGCTACAAGCCGTTCTGGCTCGCGGGCACCACGACGTTGACCTCGCGCGTGTCGAGCCGCGAGCCGTCGCCCATCGCGTCGAAGTACAGCTTGAACACCGACAGGCCGTCGGCGCCCTCGTACACGGTGTCGTTGCGAAGGGTCACCGTGAAGCGCACCTGCGTGCCCGGAACCACGCGGTAGAAGCCGTTGTTGTCGGTGCGCGCCACCGCGGCGCTCATGGCGACGCCCGCGGGCGGCGTCCAGCAGCGGTCGGAGGCGGTGCCCACCTGGCAGGACGGCGTGCGGGCCCGCACGAAGCGGGTGGCATCGACCATGGCAGGGTTCATCGCGTCGGCGCGCACCGCGAGGGTGACGTCGAAGGGAACCTCCCGCGCCACCGTGCGCAGCGCCGCCGCGGTCGAGGCGAGCACCGCCGCGGGCAGCGCAGGCCGCGGGAGGTCGTACACGAGGGGCCGCCCCGCGCGATCGACGGAGCCCGACGCGCGCGCCACCGAGAGGAGGTCGAAGCAGGGCTCGGCGTCGACGCGCATCATGCGGGCGCTCTCGCAGAGGGCCGTCGGGTGCGCGTTCACGCCCACGACGCGCGCGCCCGTCGCGGTGAGCACGCCCGCGAGGTCGGCGAAGGTGTGCGGCGCCGGCGCGATGCCCGCGTACGGAGACCACGGCACGCCCCCGATCGCATCGGGCACGCCGCCGTGAAAATCCGTCGAGGTGATGAGCACCACCACCGGGAGCGCCCCGCGGCGAAAGCACGCCGCGCCCCGCGTGCCGTCGGCGCACTGCCGCGGCGCGACCCAGCACGGCGCCGCCCCCGGCGACGATGCGCACGCGACGGCCGCGTCGCCCGAGAAGAGCCCGTCGCCCGTGAGGGTTTGATAGAGCGCCTCGATCTGCGAGCCCGGGGCGTCGCCGCCGCCGCGGAGGCTGAGCGACTGCGTGACGGCCAGCACGTCGACGGCGCGCGTGAGGGGCTGCACGGTGATGCCCCAGCCGGGGCGGCACCCCGTGGTGCCGAGCGCGCCCGCGCACAGCGGCCACAGGGGACGATCGCCCTCGGCGCCGTAGGGGGCCGCGGCGAAGTCTTCGAAGTGACCGACGCCCACCTGCACGTCGAGGGCGACCTCGCGCAGCGCGTCGACCACGCCCCCGCGCGGCGCCGTGAGGGCGCCCTGCAGCGCGCGGAGCGGGGCCTCGTTGCGGGTCGCAGTGTCGCCGAGAAAGAACACGTCGGCCGCGCGCACCGTGGCGTCGAACGCGAGCTCGGGCTGCGCGGCGGGGCCCTTGTTCGGCAGCGCGACCCAGACCTCGTCGGCGGGCACGCGCAGG
>CAISKJ010001582.1 GCA_903885885.1 uncultured delta proteobacterium | reverse complement strand
CTGGGGGCGCGTGCTCACCCTCTGGGGGCGCGTGCTCACCCTCTGGGGGCGCGTGCTCACCCTCTGGGGGCGCGTGCTCACCCGCGGTCGGAATCGCGGCGCACACAGTCGGCGCACGCATGACCCCCGCGTGGCCCCGAAGCCCCGCCGCCGCACGCGCTGACCGGCGCATTCACGCAACACAAAGACGCCAGAACGTTGCCTTGCGGCTCCAATGACAGAGGCTGATGGTACGCACCGTCGAACGCGAGCCACGCACGGTTCGCGCGCCACCCACCGGAGCACTCATCGCAATGGCTACCTGGAACATTGATTCGTCGCACTCGAGCGTTCAGTTTTCGATCCGCCACCTGATGATCACCAACGTGCGCGGCGAGTTCGCGGGCGTTACGGGCTCGGTCGAGTACGACGCCGCCAATCCCCTCGCCACCAAGGTGAACGCGTCGGTCGACGCCGCGTCGATCAACACCCGCGACGAGAAGCGCGACGGCCACCTCCGCAGCGCCGACTTCTTCGACGTCGCCACCTATCCCACGGTCACCTTCGCGTCGACCTCGGTGTCGCAAGGCGCGGGCGGCCACCTCGAGGTGCACGGCGACCTCACGCTCCACGGCGTGACGAAGCCCGTGGTGCTCACCGTCGACGGACCCACGGGCGAAGAGAAGGACCCCTGGGGCAACACCCGCATCGGCGCGTCGATCAGCACCACCATCGACCGCCGCGAGTTCGGCCTCGGCTGGAACGCCGTGATCGAGTCGGGCGGCGTGCTCGTGGGCCACGACGCGAAGCTCACCATCGACCTCTCGCTCGTCCGCGCCTGATCCCTCGACCGACGCGCGGCTACTGAATCGCGCGCAGGTCGTCGCGGGCCGTGCGCGAGAACACCGGCGGCCGACCGATGGGCGCCTCGACGGTCACCTCCGTCGGCCCCTCGTAGCTGCGCGTCGCGTCCCACACGTCGAACCAACGCCCCCGCGGGAGGTACACCCGCCGCGAGACCGCCCCCTCGGTGACCACCGGCGCCACCAGGAGGTCGTCGCCGAGCATGTACTCGTCGCGCACCCCGTAGCCCTGCGGCTCGTCGGGAAACGCCAGCCCCAGCGCCCGCACGATGGGCATCCCCGTGGCCCGATGCTGCGCGCCGAGCTCCGCGATGCGCGGCGCCAGCGCGCGGTGCACCTTCGCGAAGCGCACGAAGTGGGCGCGCGTCGCCTCGTCGCGATCCCACGACCAGTTTTGCTCGCGGCGGAGCCCCTCGTGGGTGCGAAAAATGGGAGTGAAGGCCGCGAGCTCGACCCAGCGCTGAAAGAGCTCCTTCGTGCTCGGGCCGCCCGAGAAGCCCGCCACGTCGTGCGTGACGTACCCGACGCCCGCGAGGCCCAGCGACACCATCGCGGGGATCACTGTGGGGAGGCCGTCGTGCGTGCCCCAATTGGCCTCTTGATCGCCGCACCACACCACCTGCGAAACGTTGGCGGTGCGCAGCCAGCCCGAGCGCGAGAACATCACCCAGTCGCCGTCGGGGCGCGCCGCTTCGAAGGCCTCGCGCGCCGCGCGCTGCCAGCGTGTGGGGTAGCCGTTGTGGGCGAGGCGCGGGTCGCTCCCGTCGGCGAGGGCCGCGTCGTGGGGGAGCCACTCGCCGAAGTCGTGCATCCACCCGTCGATGCCGAGGCCCAGGGCCGTGCGCGCGTAGCCCTGAAACCACGCGACGGCGCGCGGGTTCGTGAGGTCGACGACGCCGCCGAGGAGCACCGAAATGGGGAAGGTGTACGGCTCGCCCGCGGCCGTTCGCGCGATGTACCCCTCGCGCACCGCGGGCTCGTAGAGATCCTGCTCGGGCACGAGAAAGGGGTTGAAGTACCCGAAGAAGCGCACCCCCTGCCCGTGCAGCTCGCGAATGAGCCCACCGAGGTCGGGGTACAGCGCCTCGTCGACGGACCAGCGGTAGCGCACGCCGAACTGCCCCGGCGCGAACTCGCGGCGACCGAGCCAGTCCTGGCTCCAGATGGCCGCGAGCGGGAGGTCGGCGGCGCGGGCGCGTGCGACGGCGGCGCGCACGTTGGCGGGGCCTCCCTGTACGGCCAGCCACACCCCGTCGACGGACCACCGCGGCGGCGCCGAGGTGCGACCCTGGAGCGCCGTCCAGTCGCGCATCACGTCGGCCACCGTGGGGCCTGTGTACACGCGGAGGTGGATGCGCCGCGGGTCTTCGGCGGCGAGCACGTACTCGTCGGGGCGCGTGCTGCACAGGTCGGCCTCGACGCGCGCCTCGGTGTCGACCGCCACGCCGAAGCCGCGCGGGTCGAGAAAGAAGGGCACGGGGAAGTACGTGGTGGTGTCGTCGCCCGAGAAGGCCGTGCGACGGTCGGGGTCGCGGCCGATGCCCTGCTCGCTCACCCACCGCGGGAGCTTGCGCCCGCGGTGATCGACGGCGTCGTACTGCTCGCCGAAGCCCAGAAAGTGCGCGTCGGCGGTGCAGTCGAGGTGCACCGCGAGCGACTTGTACGGCGCCGCGGCGGCGACGGTGCCTTCGATCTCGACCTCGCCCGGCGACGCCCGACGGAGGCGCAGCGTAGCGGTGGTGGCGCCCTCGCGCGCGGCGAGCACCACGGCGTCGCCGTCGCGTCGCAGCGTCGCGTTGGCGCGGGGGCGCAGCGCCGTGGGCGGGTCGCGCAGGAAGCTCCACACGCCGAAGGCCATGCGCACGTCTTCTTCGTAGTTGCGCGCGGCGAGGGCGCCCTGCCGCGCCGTGACGATCGTGCGGCCGCCGACGGTGAGGGCGAAGCCGCCGTCGCTCCAGGCGCGCACGGTCATGTCACCGACCGTGACGGGGGTGAGCTCGACGCGGCCTACGGGCGCCTCGCCGCAGCTCGTCGCGAGGAGGCACAGTGTAACAAGGCCGCCGGTGGTTCTCATGGGCTGCGACTTCTATCGCAGCGTGGCTACGCCCTCGTCAACGCCGCGAGCAGCTCGCTCGCCACGCGCTGCGCAGCGCGCTCGTCGTCGGGGTAGTCGAGCTCGCGGTAGAGCTGGGTGAGCTTCGACACCTTGCTCAAACCCAGGTCGGGGCTTCGCACGATGACCACGTGCGACAAGAAGAACAAGCTGTACCCGCGGTGCACGCAGTCGAGGCTGGCGGCCGTGAGGCGCCACGCCGTCGCGGTGTACTCGAAGTAGGGGCGCACCATGGCGGTCACGTCGTCGCGGTAGCGCCGCAGCGCCGCGTAGAGGTCGCGCGTGGTGCCCAGCCCCGAGAGCTTGAGCATGCGCACCAGGTACTCGGGGAAGAACACCTCGCCCGAGAGCCCGCGGCCCAGAATGCCCGCGATGGCCTCGTCGAGCGCGTTCACCTCGCCGCCGTGCGACACCGCGTGCAGCGAGACCGCGTCGAGGGGAAACGATCGCTCGGCGTCGAGCGCCCCGTCGGCCACCGCGCGCTGGTAGCTCTCGAGCTCGCGGCGAATGGAGACGAACTCCTCGTCGGCGATCTCGAGGAGGCTCGCCACGCGCGAGAAGCGACGGCGAATGCGCTCGGGCACGGCGTCGTGCGACTTGTACCCGAGGTCGTGCTCCACCTCGGCCCACGCGTGCTGCACCACGGTGCGCACCTGGATCTCGAAGCGCGCCGCCGGCGGCAGCGGCGCGATGGCCTCGTCGCGCGGCAGGGCGCACACGTAGTGGAGCGAGCGGTACCCGAAGCGCCCATGATCTTTGAAGCGCAGCTTGTCGATCGAGTCGTTGTAGTCGACCGCGAAGGCCTCCTCGATGGCGCGGGCGACCTCATCGATCGCGTCTTCGAAGTAGGTGGTGATGCGCAGCCCCACGAGGTCGGTCACGCTCCAGAGCGCGTCGTAGCTGCGATCGGGGCGCGAGAGCTTGTGGCGCAGGCTCTCGAGCGACTTCACCCGCCCCGACACGAGGTGCACCTTGATGCCCCGCGCCGCGAGCAGCGCCTCGATGCGCGCGCGCAACGCCTCGCCGTGGGCGCACAGCGCGTCGTGCGCCGAGAGAAACTCGTCGAGAATCTGTTCTTTGTGCATCGCGACCGTGCGCGACTCTACCGCGGAGCGCGCGCGCCCTTCACGCCCCCTCTGCGACGATGCGCGCCGTGCCGCGGCGGCGCGACCGGCGTGAGGGGCGCTGCGGGCATCGGCGCGACCGCGCGCGCG
>CAISKJ010001581.1 GCA_903885885.1 uncultured delta proteobacterium | reverse complement strand
TCGCCCGTGGGCGTGAGCGCGTCGAGGCTCGTGCGCAGCATGCGCTCGGACGACAGCGCGACGCGCGCCACCACGGGGTAGCGCACCTGCACGGGCACGCGCGCGATGGTGACCACGCCGTCGACGAGGCACTGCACGTGCGCGCCGTCGGCGCCGGCCGCGGGGGCGATTGCGATGGAGCCCACGGCCTCTGACGCGATGGCGCCGGGCCCCGCCGCGCCGAGCTCGCCGAGGGCCTCGAGGACGGCCCGGGGGCGCGCGTCGAGGGCGGCGTGCGCGCGGCGTCGGGCGCGCTCTCCCTTGCGGTGGGGGAGCTGCGCGGAGGCGTCAGCGAGCGCGACGCCCGCGGCGCGCGAGAGGGCCTCGACGAGGTCCTGCGAGGGCAGCACGAGGGGCTCGAAGCCCTCGCCGTCGACGTTGACGGGCGCCTGCCGCAGCACGGGGAGCGCGCCGCGTCCCTCGCCAAGACGGTAGACGAGCGCGTCGATGGAGGTGCGCCGCACCTGGTCCGTGGCGTCGTACATGGGCACCAGCGGCGCGCGCGCGATGGCCTCGCCGAGCGGCTGGTGCTCGGGCATGCGCTTGACGGCCGCGAGCGCCGCGAGGAGGAAGCGCAGCGTCGGCACGTGGCGCGCCTCGTCGTCGGGCATCGCAGGGCGCTTGCGCGCGCCGTTGAGGGCGTCGGCGAGGGCGCGGGCGAGCTCGAGGCCCGCGCGGTCGAGGAGCCGCTGGGCCTCGTGCGAGAGCGCTCCCGCGAGCGCGCCGTTGCCCGACGGGTCGGGGGTGAGCCCGTCGTCTTCGAGCACCACGAGGGCGTGACCGAAGGGCGTGGCGTGGGCGCGGCTTCCCAGCGAGCGGCCCGCGTGCACGAGGGTGAGTGCGCCGCGGCCGGCCTGCGGGGCGGGGGCGACGGCCATGCGGGCGCCGTCGCCCTCGACGGTCACCCACGGGAGCGCGTCGGCGAGCGACGGATCGGCGAGCGCGTCGAGCACGCGCCGCCGCGACGGGGGCGAGAGGTAGGGCGCGTAGTCGACGAGGTGCGTCTTCGGGGGGCACAGGGCCGCGAGGGTGGCGCGGTCGTCGGCGTCGGGGGTGAACACGGGGACGCCCGCGGGGTGCTCTCCCTCCGACGCGGGCGGCGCGACGAGGAGCGCGCCGGGGGCTCTCTCGGCGAGGGCGATCACGGCGCGGGTGCTCACGAAGCGGTCGGCGACGGTGGTGCTCCACGCGGGCGCGTCGGCGAGGGCGGGGTGCGCGCGCAGCAGCGCGGTGAGGGCCGCGCGGCGCTTGTCGTCGGGGGCCATCGCGCGCGCTTCAGACAGCGCCGCACGCGCGACGCGGGCGCGCACGTAGCCGTCGAGGTCGCGGGCCGCCGCGCCCACCCACGCCGCGCGCGCGTCGCCCGGAGGGATGGGCGCGCTCCACGAGGCGACCATCGCGGCGAGGCCCTCGACGAGCGCCGCGCGCGCACAGGCGACGGCCGCGGTGAAGCTGTCATCGCGCTCCACGCCGTCGAAGCCGGGCAGGGCGCGCAGCCCGGGCGCCTCGAGCGCCACCTCGCACCCGACCTGCGCCGCGCCCGCAGACTCGACGCCGAGGGGGCGGCGCTCGACCCATGCGGTGACCTTCATCTCGCCGGGGCGGAGGAGCGCCCGCGCCGCGACCGCGAGCTCGCCGCGGGGGCCTTGCGCGTCGCCGAAGGGGCGACGGAGGACCGCGTCGCGCACGGCCGTAACAGGCTCGCCGACGGGCTGCGCGAGGAAGCGCGCGTGCCGCGCCTGCGCCGCTTGCGCGCGCTGCACGGCGACAGCGGCGGGCTCCATGGGGAGTGAGCGCAAGAGGGCCGCGAGGGCGGGGCGTTCGTCGCGCGACCAGACCACGTTGTGCACCCACCGCGCGAGGTCGGGCGCGAGGGGGCGTTCGTCGCGCCAGACGTAGCGCGGCGACCACGCGGCGACCTCGCGGAGCGAGGCCATCGCGCCCGTGGCCGTGGGCACGAGGGGGGCGTCGAGGAGGCGCGCGAGCACCGCGTCGGCCACCGGGCCCACGCGGGCTTCGTCGTCGGCGGGGCGCGTGGGGTCGCCCGTGTGCCAGGCGTCGCCCGCCTCGGAGCGCACGAGCGCCGCGAGGGACTCGGCC
>CAISKJ010001580.1 GCA_903885885.1 uncultured delta proteobacterium | reverse complement strand
CGCCTCGGCGACCGCACCGACCCGCGCGCGCTCACCGCCGAGCGCCGCGACGACTGGCTCGCCCGCGCGACGCTCGAGGCGCCGTGGCCCCTGCGTCGCCGCGAGGCCCACGAGCGCGCCTGGTGGATCGTCGAAGGCGGCGCGCGCGTGGGCACCCTCGCCCTCTCGCACACGCTCTTCGGCGTCGTCGAGGCGCGCGTGTCGAGCCTCTATGTGTTTCCCTCGGCGCGGGGCGCGGGGGTCGGCGCGCGCACGCTCGCGCGCCTCGGCGCGACGCTCGCCGCGCGGGGCGTCGGGTACCGCCTCGACACGTGCTGGGCGTGGCAGCGCACGGTGCGCTTCTACCTCCGTATGGGCCTCTGGCTGCGCATGTGGAAGCACGACCTCACCCTCTCGGGCGGCCTCCATCGGCCCACGCACGACCTCGTCGTCGAGCCCGACGCCGTGAGCCTCTTCGGCGTCGCGGGCGCCGAGCGCGCGATGCTCGCGCGGGCCCACACGCGCGACGGGCGCCTCGTGCTCGACGGCCCCGCGCCCGCGCGCTTCGCCGACACGCCCTTCGCCCGCGTTGCGTCGTACGCGCGCACCACGCTGGCGCTCGCCCTCGCCCTCGAAGGCCGCTCGCTGGTGCGCTCGCCGCAGGACTTCGAAGACGCGCGCGGCTGCGACTGCGACGCGCCCGAGGGCCTCGCCCGTCGCATCGCCGTGTGGGAGGCCTTCGACCGCGCGCAGGGCTGGCGCGTCGAGACGCCGCGCATCCCGGGCCTCGACTACCCCACCTGGGAGGCCCTCGAGGCGCGCTGGGAGGCCGAGCGCCTCGCCTGGGACGCCGAGCGCAAGGCCCTCGCGGGCGGCCCCTGACCGCGGGTATTCCCTCATTTTTCAGGGACTTGCGGAGGGTTGTAATCGCCGCAGCGCAACGCGATGACCTACACCTTCACGCCCTTCGCCCCGCGCATGACGCTCGATGCGCGCGCGGTGCGACCGATCCCGAGCCCTTCGCCGTACGCCTTTCCGCCCTTCGTCGACTCCCTCGACGTGCGCGAGGTCCACGATTTCAACCTCCGCGTGGGCTCGCGCTACATGCGTCAGCTCGTGGTGCAGCCGGCGCGCGCGCTGGCCTTCGCGCGGAGGCACCCGCACCCCCGCTACGTCGACGACCGCGAGCTCGTGCGCATGTGCTTCGAGACGGCGCTCCAGCGCATGCTGTGCCCCACGCTCGACCCCGTCGACGTGGCGGCCTTCGGCCCGCTGCTCGACCGCCCGGGCACCTACTACAAGTTCGACACGAGCGCGTTCTCGGTCACGCGCGCGCTCCCCGGCTGCTTCGTCGCGCCCACGGTCACGCTGCTGCGCGAGGCGCCCGACGGCGCGCGCGAGGTCGTCGCGACGCGCATCAACGCCATGACGCTCACCGCCGCCGACGGGGCCGCGTGGCGGCGCGCGCGCTTCTTCGTCGCGTACGGCCTCTCGATGCAGATGGTGTCGGTGCCCCACGTGCCGATGCACTTCGGCCACGAGATCGCCTGGCCCCTCATGCGCCGCGAGCTCGCGCCGACGCACCCGTGGCATCAGCTCCTGGCGCCGCACTTTCGCTTCACCATGCCCCTGTCGTTCGGGGCGCTCTACTCCGACGCGTCGGTCACGCGGCAGCACCCGCTGCGGGTGTACTCGCCCTTCGGCATCGACGAAGACTCGGTGAAGCGCCTCTTCGAAGTGGGCTGCACGGGCCTCGACGGCAACAGCGCCTATCCGCGCTACGCGTTCCCGCTCCAGGGGCCCAAATTCCCCGGCGATTATGGCGTTTTTCACCGCGGCTACCACCGCGTGTTCCGCGAGTTCGCCGCGCGCTTCATCGAGCGCGCGCCGCCCGACGCGGCGGTGCGCCGTTGGTTCACCGAGACCGCCGCGCTCGTGCCCGGCTTTCCCGACGGCCACGCGCCCGACGGCACCCTCGCCGACGCCCTCGGCACGCTGCTCTGGAACGTGACCATCGGCCACTCGGCCGACCACCACGACTACGGCGTGCAGCCCATCGAAATGCTCCCGCAGCGGCTCCGCGCGGCGCCGCCCACCACGCGCGACGCGGCGCCCGTGGCCGACCGCGCGTGGGCCGAGCCCTTCGACATGGCGCGGCTCTACCTCTGCTGGAAGCTCTTCTACGAGGCCAACCCCACCACCACCCTCATGGGCACGCGCTACGACTTCGCGCGCGGCGACCTCCAGGCCCTCGCGGCGCGCATGTTCGACGGCCTCCGCGAGTGGGAGCGCACCATGCCCGTGCGCCGCTACGTGCCCCTCGACACGGTGGCCCAGAGCATCCAGTACTGAGAGGGTCTACGGACGGTGAGCACCGCATCCCCCGCCGCCATGCTCGGCAGCAGCCTCGCGTTTCTCCGCGACCCCGTGCGGGCGCTCCCCGACGCCGCGCGGCGCCACGGCGACGTGTTCGCCATGCGCGCCTTCGGTCGCCGCTTCGTCATCGTCGCGGGCGCCACCGCCGTGCAGTTTCTCCAAGGACCCGAGGCCTCGAAGCTCGAACGACGATCGTTCTACAGCCCCTTCGCGCGCGCGCTGGGCGTCGACGAGTTCATCCTCGGCGCCGACGGCGCGGCGCACCAGCGGCTCCGCGCCGCCTCGCGCATGGTCTACGCGCGCGAGATCCTCGCGCCGCACCTGCCCCGCGTGGCGAGCGCCGTGATCGCGCGGGCCTCGGTGTGCCCCGCGCGCTTCGCCCTCGCCGGCGAGGTCGCCCGCTGGTGCCTCGCGGGCTACGGCCCCGCCCTCGGCCGCGTCGACCTCGGCGCCTGGGAGCGCGACGCGCAGACCTTCTCGCGCGTGGCCCTCGCCCTCGGCGTCACGCTGCTCCCGCCGCCGTTCGCGCAGCTGCCGCCCTACGAGCGCGCGCGATCGCGGCTGCGCGGCCTCGCGGCGGCCCTCGTCGCCGACGAGCGGCGCGCGCCGAGCGCCGAGCCCACCATCGTGCAGGCCCTCTGCCGCGCCTTCGACGACGACGACCTCGCCGTGGGCTACACGCTCTTCAGCGTGCTCGCGGTGTCGCAGTACGTCTCGCGCACCGTCGCGTGGATGCTCGCCCACGCCGCCGCCGACCCGGCCCTCGGCGTCGCGCTCGCCGACGAGCTGTGGGCGCACTTTCGCCCCGACACCGTCGACGCCCCCATGCTGCGCCGCCTCGAGCGGCTCCGCGCCCTCTACCGCGAGTGCCTCCGAAGGTACCCGGTGCAGGCCGCGCTCCCCTACGTGGCGCGCGAGGGCTTCGAACTGCGCGGGCAGCGCGTCGAGGCGGGCACGCTGGTGCTCTTCGCGGGCGCCACGGGGCACTTCGACGAGGCCGTGCACGCGTGCCCGCACCGCATGGACGCCGAGCGCTTTCTGCGCCCCGCGCAGCCGGGCCCCGCGGGCTTCGTGCCCTTCGGCTACGGCGACCGCGCGTGCACCGCGGCGGGGCAGACCGAGCTGCTCGCGCTCACCGTCGCGGCGTCGGCCCTCGCGGCCCTCGACCTGCGCGCGACGTCGGTGCCCGCGCCCGTGCTCGACCCGCTCCCGGGCCCCAATCCCCTGCACCGGGTCACCGTCGCGGCGCGCCGCGCGATCGTCGCGCGCATCGACCCGGTGCGCTGGGCCGCGGGGCTCGTGGGCTCGGTGGGCGAGCCCGAAGAAGACGCCCTGCGGCGACTGCTCGGCGACGCGCGCCTCACGCGCTTCGCCGCGGGCGACGCGGTGCTGCGCGAGGGCGACGCGGCCGACGCGTTCTACGTCATTCAAGCGGGGCGGGCGCGGGTCGAGAAGGGCGGCGTCACGCTCCGCACGCTCGGGCCCGGCGAGTTCTTCGGCGAGCTCGGGCTCCTCTTCGGCGGCGTGCGCACCGCCACCGTGATCGCCGACACTTCCATGGAGCTCCTGGTGATCGACGGCGAGAGCTTTCGCGCGCTCGTCTCCGAGGGCGACCTGCTCACCGCCGAGATCGCGCGCCTCTCGCGGCGGCGCTACATGCAGGGCTGCCTGCGCCACGCGCTGCCGCGGGTCAACCCGACGCGCCTCGCCGCGCAGCTCGCGGAGGTGACCGCGGTGAACCTCGCCGAGGGCGAGGCCGCCGTGCGCCAGGGCGAGCCCGCCGACGCCTGGTACATCGTGGGCCGCGGGCGCGTCGTGGTGGCGCAGCGCGGCGGCGATGAGGAGCGCGTGCTCGCTACGCTCGAGGCGGGCGAGGCCTTCGGCGAAATCGGCTTGCTGCAAGGCACTCCGCGCAACGCGACGGTGCGCGCGGGGGCCGGCGGCGCCGAGGTGCTGCGCGTCCCCGCGGAGGCCTTCCACGCCATGATGCGCGCCTCGCCGGAGAGCCACGGCGACGTGGTGGCTTCGATGCTCGCGCGCATCGAGGCGGGCGCCGCCGTGGCGATGGGCGAGGGCCCGTAGGCTGTCGACGGGAGCGGGCGGCATCGTTCATAGTGCGCGCCCGCGATGATGTCTCCGGTGCCCGTGCTCGTGCCTCCCTCCGCGTGGGATCCGTGGTTCTTCGCGAAGCACCCGGCCTTCGAGGCGCTCGCGCCCGTCGCGTCGCGCTTCACGCGCTTCACCGCGTGGCCCGCCGTCGACGCGTGGAACGACGCCCTCGCCGACCTCGGCCTCGCGAGCGCGACGGGCGCCGCGCTGCGCTTCGTGACGCAGCCGCCGCGGCGCAAGACGCGCGAGCCCATCGAGCCCACGACCCTCTACGAGGTGCGCATCTGCGAGCTCGGCGAGGTGCCGAGCCGCGGCTCGCAGTGGCACGACTTCCTCAACATGCTCTGCTGGGCGACCTTTCCGCGGGCCAAGCGCGCCCTCAACGCGCGCCAGCGGCGGGCCGTGCGCGCGTGGCTCCCGCCGGGCGCGACGCGACTCCCCGGCGCGCGCACGCGCGAGCAAGACGCCCTCGCCATTCTCGACGAGGGCGGCGCCGTGGTGCCCTGCCTCGCGCCCTGCGCGCGCGACCTGCAGAGCGCCATCGCGTGCGACGACCTCGACGCCGTCGTGGCGCTCGTGCGGGCTTCGAGGGCGCGGGTGATCCCCTTCGGGCACGCGTCCTTCGAGCACCTCGTGGCGCGCCACGCGACGGTGCGCGCGCTGCCCATCGTGCTCCCGATGGCCGAACTCCCGAGCGCGATGTGCGCGCTCGTCGACGCGGCCGACCGGGCCCTTGCGGCGCGCCTCGAAGACCCTTATTTTCTAGTCGTTCCCAGCGAAGACCCGGCGCTCCCCATGAGCGACGCGCTCTTCGATTTCACCCCCCGCGGAGACCGATCATGAAGTGTCCCCGGTGCGCCGCCGAGAACGAGCCCGGCGCCGTCGCGTGCGCCTACTGCGCCTTCGCCCTCGCGAGCGGCGACAGCCTCGGCGACGGCGCGCGAGGCCTCGACGCGCGCTTCGACGCCCTCGCCGCTACGGTGGCGCAGCTCCTCGCGAGCCAGACGCTCCCCGCGGTAACCCCGAAGACGCTCCACGTCGCCTTCGCCCACATGAGCGACAACGTGGCGCGCATGCGCGACGTGCTCCACGCGAGCGCGAGCGCCATTGCGCGGCCCGCGTCGGCGCAAGAGGCCATGGTGTGGCTGCGCCGCGCGCCCGCCCTCGTGTGGGTGTCGTACCGCGCGCTCGGGCACACGCGAAACTTCGTGATCACCCACCTGGCCGACGTGCTCGCCGAGCTCTACCGCGACCGCGAAGGGTGGGAGCGCCGCGACGGCGGCCTCCGCGCGGTGTTCGCGCAGAGCGAGCCCGTGGTGCGCTCGGTGGCCCCCACGCTCGCACAGACGGCGAAGCGCGCGGCGCGCACCAACCCCCTCCTCGCGGTGCTGCTCGCGATGCTCACCGTGAGCGCGCTGTGGTCGATGGTGGGCGGCACTCGGCTGCGCCGACTCTCATCGTTGACGTTTGCTCTTTGCTCGTGGCCCTCTTGGATGCGATGGGCGATAGCGCTGGTGCCGCGTTGGCATCGG
>CAISKJ010001579.1 GCA_903885885.1 uncultured delta proteobacterium | reverse complement strand
GGCGAGGCCCACCACGACGTGGCGCGGGCCCACGCAACGCGACGGCTCCGACGCGCGCGCGAGCGTAAAGCCCATGAGCGCCTCGTGCACCGTGCCCAGCGCCTCGACGTCGAGCGCGTCGTAGGGCAGGGGCGCCGCGTCGAGCGCATCCGCGAGCGCCCGCGCTCCCTGGTCTCCCAGGGTGGGCCACGCGCGGGCGTCGACGGGGCTCCCCGGCGCGCTCGCCGCGATGCGCAGGCCGCGCGCCCCCGCGATGCGAACGACCACCGCGCGCAGCACCGCCGCGAGGAGCCCCTCGTACGCGCGCGTCGGCCCCTCGCGCATCCATCCGTCGAGGACCGCTCCGCCCGCCGCGTCGGCCACAGGGAGCGCCCGCACGAGCGCCCGCATCGCCGCGAGAGCGGCCGCCGCGAGCGTCGTCGAGAGGGGGCGCGCGTCGTCGCTCGAGTCGCTCATCGCCGCGCGCGACCGTACCACGATACGGTGTGACAGAGTACGTCACATCGGGGGGAGCAATCCGCGCGCGGTTGTGGCATGAAGGGTCTCCCAAGAGGAGAGTCAGACGATGAGCTTCGGCAAGAACCCGCACGTGGCGAAGGCGACGTTGGCAGAGCAGAAGGCGAAAGCCGCAGGCGACGAGAACACGCGGGCCTCGGCCTGGCGCGACGCCGCACGACAGTGGGAGCGCGCCGCCGAGCGCGAGACGATCGACAAGCGCATCGCCGAGTACACGGCCAACGCCGAGGCCGCGCGCCGCGAGGCCGACGCCGAGGGCAGCTCCACCGACGACGACGCGTCGCCGCCCGCGGCCGCCGCGGCGCCCAGGCCCCTCGACCGCAGCTCGCTCAACTGAGGGCGCGGGCTCAGAACCAGGCGGTCACGCCGACGAGCAGCACGTCCTGATAGGCCGTGTTGCGGATCGGGCCGCTCATCGGGTCGACCTCGACGTTGTTGCGATAGTAGAGGTGCCCGTCGGCCACGTCGTGGCGATACTCGACGCGCATCGAGAGGTGCGGGTGGGGGAGCGCCTCGACGGTCACGGTGCCCGAGCCGTAGGCGCTCGCGTCGTTGAGGTCGAAGAGGCTCACGCTCCCATCGGGCACCCACTCGTACGCGGCGTCGATGCGCCCCGCCGCGTAGAGCCATTCAAAGATGCGCACGCGCGCATACAGCGCCGCGCCGGCCCACGCGCTCAGGCCCATGCGGTTGGGCTCGAGGCCGCCGAAGGCCTGCCAGCGGAGCCGCACGCGACTGCCGAAACGCGCCTCGCCGGTGTGGTCGACGGTGTGGCGCACCCAGAGCCCCTCGCGCGCGTTGGAGTCGCGCTCGACGCCGAACATGTACTTCAGCGACAGGTCGAGGTCGTCACCGACGGTGTAGCGCGCCTCGACCATGCCGCTGCGCAGGCCGTTGTTGTCGTCGATGACGCGGTCCCACCCCGAGTAGATGCCCGCGCGCACCGAGAGGCGGCTGTTGAAGGTCCAGCGGGCGCGCGCGCCCATCAACTGAAACGGCGCCATCGAGAACAGGTTCGACGACGACCAGTTCCAGTTCTTGTAGATCTGCACGCGCTCGACGCCGAAGGGCACGGCGAAGAGGCCCAGCTCGACGAGCAGGGGTGAGCGCCCCAGGAGCCGCGGCTCGTACCCGATGGTCACCTCTTGCAGCACGCGCCAGAGGAGCTCCTGCTGCGCGCGCTCGAGGGTGGCCGCGGGCGGGTACGCCTCCGCCACCACGGCGCCGAGCTGCGTCACGATGCGGCCGCGCACGCGCGAGAAGCTCCACCCGAGGTCGAGCGCGAGGTTGTTGAACCCGATGTGGTCGTGCTGCTGGTTGTACGGCTGCGTCGCGTTGAGGCCGTTCGACGGCGCGTTGAGGTTGTACGCGTAGTAGAGCTCGGCCCAGCCGCCGAAGTGCATCTGCGGCGCCTCGTCGTCGGCGCTCGTCGCTGCGGGCGCGGGCGACGCCGGGGCCTGCGCCGCGGGAGGCGCGCCCTGCGCGGCCTCGGGCTGCGTCTGCGACCACGCGGGGCGCGCGCCGAGCAACGGAGAGAGGAGCGCGAAGGCGCCGCACGCGAGACGCTTCACCGCAGAATCGAGCATCGCCCGCGGAGTGAATCACGAGCGGGGCGACCGAAGGAACCGCTTAATTCACCGCGCGCGACGGCGATGCCGCGCGGCGGCCGCCGGGAGCACCACGAGGCGCACGGGGCTGCCCTCGGCGGTGTACTCGGCGCGCGTCGCGGGCAGCGCCACGGTGGCGAGCGCGCGCCGCACGCAGCGACGCTCGGCCCGCAACGCGCGGCCCCCGCGGCCCTCGACGAGCACATGGGCGTGGCGCGTGCGGCCGCGATCGTCGACGGCGGCCAGCACCTCGACGCGGCGCGCGTCGGCGGCGAAGCATCCGCGGAGCAGCGGCGCGACGGC
>CAISKJ010001578.1 GCA_903885885.1 uncultured delta proteobacterium | reverse complement strand
TGGCCCGCGTGTGCCGCCCCGCGCTCATCGCGGGCGCGCGCTGCGAGGGGTCGCCCACGGCCTGCGCGCCGGGCCTCGCGTGCGTGCGCGACGGTGCTACCGCGACCTGCGTCGCGCCCCGCGGGTCGGGCCAGCCCTGCGCCGTCAACGACCAGTGCGTGAGCCACCTGTGCGCGGGCGGCTTCTGCGCGGGCGGCCTCGACGCGAACGCCCCATGCACCCTGTCGCTCCAGTGCCCCGAGAACCTCTCGTGCATCGACGTCGACCCGGGCCCGGGCCTCGATCGACGGTGCGCGATGGGCGCGCCCGCGGCCGCTCCGTGCACCGCGATGGCGAACACCTGCGGCATCGGCCTCACGTGCTCGGGCGACGCCGCGGGCTCGGTGTGCGTGCTCGCGTACCCCGGCAACGGCGACGCGTGTGCGGGCGCTTGCACCCGGGGCTTCTGGTGCCGCCCCAACCCCGACACGATGCTCGGCACGTGTGTGCGCAACGGTGCTGCGGGCACGGCCTGCAACGCGAGCGATCCCTACGGCTCCTGCGTGGCCCCGGCGACCTGCGCCGCCGAGGGGATGTGCCGCGCGCCCGGCGCCGTGGGCGCGACGTGCCGCGCGGGCTTCGACCGCATGTGCGCCGACGGGCTCTTCTGCGGCGCCGACGGTCGCTGCGCGGCGCGCGCCGCGGCGGGCGCTCCCTGCGTGGCGGGCGCCCTCGCCTGCGTCGACGGCTACCGCTGCACGGCCGGTCGCTGCGCCGCCGCGACGGCCTACGGGGCGGCGTGCACGACCCCCGCGGAGTGCCTCGGAGGCGTGTGCTTCATGGGGCGCTGCGCGGGCTTCTGCGCGCCCTGACCGACGACGGAGGCACCCTCTCCTGCGATCCTCGCAGGAGAGGGTCGGGGTGAGGTCAGCGCCGACGACGGCGCACGCTCGCGAGCGCCGCGAGTCCCAGCAGGGCCCAGGACCCGCGTCCGTGCAGTGAACCCGGCGCGCTGCACCCGCAGCCGCCGCCCGCGTCGGTCGACGGGCCGCCGCGGATGAGCCGCGTGTCGCTCACCGCGGGAGGCTGCGCGGGCGCGGGCTGCGAGGCCTCGCGCGCCGCGAGGGTGAAGGGCACCACGGCGCCGTCGGCGTCGACGGAGTCGACGTCACCGACGCGGCGCGCGCGCACCTCGACGCTGTGCTCGCCCTCGAACTCGAAGGCGGGTGAGGTGACGGTCACGTCGGTGTCGCGCGTCCAGTGCGACCAGGTGAGCGCGTCGACGCGCCACGCGAACTCGTGCTCGCCTTGCACCAGCGAGGCGCTCGCGTCGAGGTGCAGGCGCACGTGCGCGTCGGGGCCCGCGGGCGTCGCCTCGACGAGCGTCGCGGCCGTCTCCGCGGCGGCCGTGAGCGGTCGCGCCGCGCCCGTGTACTGCAGGTCGGCGTACACGCCGAGGAAGCGCGCCGAGGCCTCTTCGACGCCGAGCAGGCTGTCTTGTGGGAGGCGGATGTTCACTGTGCCCGCGGGCATACCGCCGGGGCCCGGAATGGGGATCGCGGGCAGCGAGATCGCGGGGATGGACGCGCCCAGCGACCCGAACGCGACGCCGAGGATGCTCCCGAGGCTCACGGCGAGCACCATGGGCTCTTCGCTCACGAGCGTGGCGCGCGTCACCACCGTGTTGGCCGTGGCCACGGTGCCGAGCACGGGGCGCAGGCCCATCATGTCGCTGAAGCCGATGGGGATGGTGACGTCGGTGGTGACCGTGAGCGCGCGCACGTAGCGCTCTTCGCTCCAGAGGTAGAAGTCGAGCGCGAGGCCCTGGAAGCCCAGCTCGAGCACGGGCGACGTGGGCGTCGGGTGCGTTGTAAGCACTCGAATCTGCGGCGGATTCTGCGGGCGCAGGGTGAGCGCGAGGGGCGCCGCCGAGGCCGGGTACACCGCGCGCGGCAGCGAGCGGATGAGCACCGAGAAGAGCGACGTGTTGAGCTGGTCGGGCGCGAGCGAGCTGTTAACCCCGAGGCAGAAGAGGCCGGCGTCCCAGAACTGCCAGAGCGCGTGGTTGAGGTACTGCTCGGCCACGCCGATGGCGAGGTGCGGCACGCGCATGCTGCCCGGTACGGTGTTGGTGCGCAGCGACGGAAACTCGGGGATGGTGGGCAGCGCGGGCGGCGTGAGGCGCGGCACACACGCGTTGTGCGAGAGCGAGCGCGCGGCGCCGAAGAGGTTGAGCGTGGCGCCGGTGGCGTTCACCTCGGCGTCGTGCATGGGGTCGCCCGCGGCGATCATGAGCACGCCGTTGGCCTGCACGCCCGCCGAGAACGACTGGAGCAGCGCCCCGAGGTTGCCCTGCAGCTCGACGCCGAGGAGCGACGGCACGAGGTCGTTGTCGTCGTAGCGGCAGCGCGCGCCGTCGACGCGCGTGCCCGTGGGGCAGCCGGGCGGCGACGGCATCGACGACTGCGCGAGCGCGTCGCGCAGGGGCGTGACGGCCCCGCCGATGGCGCCGCCGAACATGCCCGCGAAGGTGGGCGCGAGGACGGGAAACAGCCCGCACAGCGCGCCCATGCAGCTGATCGACGAGGCGTCGAAGGCCTCGCCCTCGATGGGCTGCACGACCTCGCCCGTGCCCGTGGGCGACACGAGGTCGGCGCGAAAGAACGACCGCCGCGGCGCGTGCGTGTCACGCCGCAGGGCCACCGCGGTGCGGAGCCCGATGTACGGGCGGCGCGACGGGCTCTGCATGCGCACCGTATCGACGGGCACGAGAATGTCGCTGTCGAGGCACGCGATGCCGCGGCAGTCGTCGTTGCACGCGAGCGAGCAGGTGTGCACCGCGATGAGGCCGTTGAGGCCCGTGTGCAGCTTCACGTCGAGCGACGACGGGGGGCTCAGCCCGAGCTCGAGGGGCGGCACCTCCGTGGGGAGCCGCAGGTCGAGGCGGCAGTACTGCGCGCGCTGCGCGGCGGTGAGCGAGGCCCGCGGCGGATCGGGGCACAGGATGTAGCGCCCCACGCCGAAGTTGCCGCGGGCGGTGGGCACCGCGATGGAGCCGCCGGTGGCGACGCGCAGAATGTCGGGCCCGGCGCGCTGCACCTCGTCGAGCCCCGCGCGCGTGACGCGCACCTGCAGGGCGTGGGCGACGCGCGTCTCGGGCGTCAGGGGATAGCCCCCGGGGATGGGCCCCAGCGCGCCCCCCGCGCAGTTCGAACACCCGCCGCCGCTGCAGCCCGACACGAGCAGCGTGAGCATCGCCGCGCGCACCCTCGGAAACCAACGCCGCGTCGTCATCGCACCATGATTGCGCCGCGCGCGGGCATTCCGTCAATCGCGGGAATGGGTCGTGATTACGAGGCCGCGACGGGCGCGTCGGCCTCGGTAAACTGCAGGCGGTGGAGCTTCGCGTACACGCCGCCGTCGGCGAGGAGCGAGTCGTGCGTGCCGCGCTCGACGATGGTGCCGCGGTGAAACACCAGAATCTGATCGGAGCGGCGAATGGTGCTGAGCCGGTGGGCGATCACGATGGCCGTGCGGCCGCGGAGGGCCTCGGCGATGGCCGACTGCACCAGGGCCTCGCTCTCCGAATCCATGCTCGAGGTGGCCTCGTCGAGCACGAGGACCTCGGGGTCGCGGTAGAGCGCGCGGGCCAGCGCCACGAGCTGCCGCTCGCCCACGCTGAAGTTCTGCCCGCGGTCGCCCACCTTCGTGCGGAGGCCGTCGCCGCGGCGCGCGAGGAGTGCGCCGAGGCCCAGCGAGTCGGCCACGCGCTGGGCCTTCGCCTCGTCGGGCGCGTCGTCGCCGAGGGCGATGTTGGCCAGCACGTCGCCGGGGAAGAGCACCGTGTCTTGCGGCACCACCACGAAGCGCTTGCGGAGCGCGTCGCGGGGCGTGTCGCGCACGTCGACGCCGTCGACCAGCACGTCGCCCGCGGTCACCTCGTAGAGGCGCTGCAGAATCGAGATCACCGTGGTCTTGCCGGCGCCGGTGGCCCCCACGAGCGCCACGGTCTTGCCGTGCGCGACGGAGAACGACACGTCGTGCAGGGCCGCGCGGTCGGTCTTGTAGCGAAACTCCACGCCGCGAAACTCGACGGCGGGCGCGCCGGGCACCCTCTCGACCTTGCTTGCGGCGCGCTCGGGGGCGTCGGGCTCGGGCTTGTCGAGGAGGCCGAAGATGCGCTCGGCGCCGGCCATGGCGCTCTGCATCACGGTGAACTTCGACGACAGGTCGCGCAGCGGTTCGAAGAAGCGCTGGATGTAATACACGAAGGCCACGAGCTCGCCGATGGTGGCCGCGGGGGCGCCGAGCCCGAGCGAGCGCGCGCCCACGAAGAGCAGCGTGGCGGTGCACACCGAGGCGAACATCTCGACGACGGCGAAGAGCAGCGCGTCGTAGCGGATGCTCAGCACGTTGCCCTCTTTGTAGGCCGTGTTGATCTCGCCGAACTCGGCCTGGCAGCGCGCCTCCTGCCCGTACGCTTGCACCACCTGGACGCCGATCACCTGCTCGTTGAGGTAGGCGTTCATCCGCGCGGTCTTGGTGCGAATGGCGCGAAAGGCCTCGCGCGCGCGCTTGCGAAAGTAGTCGACGGCGAGCACGAGCGGCGGCACCGCGAGAAAGGTGTAGAGCGACAGCTTGACGGAGAACGCGAGCATCGAGGCCACGATGGCCGCGAGCGTCACGAAGTCGCCGATGGCCGTGATGGCCCCCGAGGCGAAGAGCTCGCCGAGCGCGTCGACGTCGTTGGTGACGCGCGTCACCAGGCGCCCGATGGGCTGCTGGTCGAAGAAGGCCATGCGCTGCCGCTGCAGGAACGCGAACACCTCGCGGCGCAGGTCGTACATGGTGCGCTGCCCCGCGACCTGGAGCAGGTAGCCGAGCAGGAAGCGCACGACGAACTCGCTCATCATGAGCACGCCGAGCAGCGTGGCGGTGCGGTGCACGATGGACACGTCGCCGTGCGCGATGCCGTCGTCGATGATTCGCTTGAGGAGCCGCGGCTGCCACACCTGCAGGAGCGACGCGACGGGCATGAGCGCGAGCGCCCCCGCCACGGCCCACGCGTAGGGCTTCACGTAGGGCCACAGGCGCTTGAGGAGCCTCGAATCGTAGGCCTTTCCGAAGGCCTCTTCTTCGTGGAAGGCCTTCTCGGCCTCGGCGCTGGTGCGCGGCGCGGCCTTCGCGGCGGGCTTCTTCGCGGCGCTTCGGTACGCTTCGTTGGCGGGCGCGGTCACATGGCCTCCAGTTCGGCTTCGAGGGCCTGACGCTCGGCGAGGCGCGCGTAGAGCCCGCCCTTCGCCACCAGCTCGGCGTGCGTGCCCGCCTCGACGACCTTGCCCTCGTCGAGCACCACGACGCGGTCGCAGCGCGAGGCGGCCGCGACCCGGTGCGTCACGAGCAGGAGCGTGCGCCCCGCGGCCGCGCGCTCGATCGCGTCGAGGATGCCCGCCTCGGTGCGCGCATCGACGGCCGACAGCGGGTCGTCGAGGAGGAGCACGCGGGGCCCCGCGAGGAGCGCCCGCGCGAGCGCCACGCGCTGCTTCTGGCCGCCCGAGAGCTGCACGCCGCGCTCGCCCACGATGGTCTGCAACCCGTCGGGCATGGCCTCGGCCTCGGCGAGCATCTGCGCCTCGCCGGCGGCCCCTTCGGCGCGCGCGATGGCCTCCGGCGAGTCGGGCTCGAGCTCGCTGAAGGCGATGTTTCGCGCGATGGTGGTCGAGAACAAGAAGGGCTCCTGCTGGGCGAGGCCCACCGCCGCGCGCAGGGCGCGCAGGGGCACGGAGGTGATGTCCCTCCCGTCGAGGGTCACGGCCCCTTCGGGGGTCGGGAGCATGCGCGCGAGGAGCTTCGCCAGCACGCTCTTGCCCGACCCGGTGCGCCCCACGATGGCGAGGCTCTGCCCCGCGGGCACCTCGAAGCTCACGCCGTCGAGCACGGCGCGGTCACCGTAACGCCACGTGAGGTTTCGCACCGCGAGGGCGCCTCGCACCGGGCCGTCGAAGTCGCGCACGTCGGCGCGGTCGTCGATGTCGGGCGATGCCTCGAGCACCTCCATCACGCGCTGCGTGGAGACCTTGCCGCGCTGAAGGATCGAGAGGAGGTACCCCAGCGCGATGGTGGGCCACGCGACGAGGGCGAGGTGCGCCTGAAACGCGAGGATGTCGCCCACGGTGAGCTTGTCGTCGATGACAAGCCCGCTGCCCACCCAGATCACGATGAGCGACGCGATGGCGGCGCCCATGCCCAGGATGGGAAACATCATGCCGCGGAGCCGCGCGAGCGCGAGGTTGGCCTCGAGCGAGCGCGCCGAATCGGCTTCGAACGCGCGCGCTTCGAAGCCCTCGAGGCCGTAGGCGCGCACGACGCGCATGCCCGCGAGGGTGCGCTGCACGCGGTCGCTCATGGCGCCGAGCGTCTCTTGCGCGGCGCGGCTGCGGGCGAACATCACCTTGCCGAAGGAGCGCGTGAGCAGAATGAAGAACGGGAAGGGCGAGAGCGAGAGCGCCGCGAGGAGCGGCGAGCGCCAGAACATGAGCGGGATGTTCACCACGTAGGAGAACAGGGTGTTGACGAGGTTGAGCGCGCCGAAGCCCACGAGGAGGCGCACCTGACCGAGGTCGTTGGTGGCGCGCGACATGATCTCGCCCGGGGGCATGGTGCGGTAGAAGCTCGGCCCCAGCCGGTGCAGCGCGCGGAGCATGCGCTCGCGCAGCGTGAACTCGATCTCGCGGCCGCCGTTGAAGATGCGCGTGCGCGACTCGACGCGCGTGTATGCGCCGAGCGCCGCGAGGCCGATGATGGCGCCCGAGAACAGCATGCCCGCGCGCGCGTCGCCGCTGCGCAGCGCGTTCGATGCGTTGCGCACGCACTGGGGGATGAGCCCCGAGGCCACCGAGCTCCCCGCGAGAAAGAGCGCGCCGTTGACGAAGTCGCCGCGGCGCTCGGCGATGAGCGCGCGCAGGAGACCCCAGGCGTCAGGCTCCTTCTTCTTCGCGGCTTCGGTGTTGGTGATCGCTGCGTCGCTCATGCGTGCGGTTGCCCCCTCCGGGTGCCATTGGTGCGTCCGTGTGCCGCTGCCCGCTAGGGGTCGGCGTCGCAATGCGCGGCGTCGGCCTTCGCAACGCCGCCGTCGTCGAGCGCGACGCACGCCCCGTGGCCGCTCGTGTCGTTGACGCGCGTGTCGCAGCGCTCACCCGCCGCGCAGTCGTCGCGCGCGTCGCAGGGCGCCGCGCAGCGCCCGCGGCCGCAGGCCACGGGCACGCACGCACGGCCTCCGCAGTCGGTGCTCGTGGCGCACGGGAGCGCGCACACGCCGCCGTCGCCGGTGCAGAGCTCCGAAGGGGCGCAGCCGTCGGCGCAGCGCGCGTTGAGCGGCGCGCGACACACGCGGATCACATCGACGAGGGGCCCCTTGGGGATGCCGCCGTCGTCGCGGCCGCGGAAGTCGTAGCGGCCGCACACGGCGCCCGCGGCGCAGTCGCCGTTCGAGGCGCAGCGGCGGGCGCACACGCGACGGCCCGAGGGCTCCGCGAGGCACGCGCCCGAGGCGCACGCGAAGGGCGCGGTGCAGGGCGCTCCGTCGGCGCGCGCATCGTCGGCGCAGGCGCTCACGAGGGCCGCAAAGAGTACTGAGGTTGTGGGGAAGAAGAGGCGAGTTGCCCGCCCCGGTGGGCGACGGGCAACGAGGAGAATCACGCGCGGGCGGAGGCGTTCTGCGCGCCGACCTTGTCGCGCGCATCCTTGAGGCGGGCGGCCTTGCCCTCGAGGCCGCGGAGGAAGTAGAGCTTCGAGCGGCGGACGACGCCGCGAGCCACGACTTCGACCTTCTCGATACGCGGCGAGTAGCGCGGGAAGATGCGCTCGACGCCCACGTTGTACGAGACCTTGCGGACCGTGAAGGTCGACCCGGCGGCCTGACGGCGCTCGCGGATCACCTGGCCCTGAAACACCTGGATGCGCTCCTTGTCGCCCTCGACGACCTTGTAGTGGATGCGCACGGTGTCGCCGACGCGAAACGACGTCAGCTTGCTGTCACTGATGCGCTGCGTGTTCAGCGCCTCGACCTTCGGATTCTGGCTGCCCATGACTATTGACCGCTCTCGTATGGTGAACACTTCCCGAGGGTTTCGGGGGGCCGGGAACTCATCACGCGACACCGACGATGTCAAGCACCGGCGTCGCCGAAGAGCCTGTCGAGAATGATGGAGACGGCCGCCCGCACCGCGAGGTGGTTGTACCCATCGGGGCGCACCGGCGCGAGGCGCGCGTCGGCCATCGCGAGCACGCGATCGGCGAGGCCGTGGCCGGTGCCGAACACCAGCAGCGCGGGCCCCGTTCGCGCCCTGAGCTGCGCGGCGCCGTCGGCGTACGACAGCATGTCGGCGGAGGGCCGCGCGGCGGTGGTGTACACCGTGGGGCGCGCGCCCTCGCGGCGCGCGATGTCGGCGATGGCCTCTTCGATGGTGGGCGTCTCTTGCACGATGGAGAGGGCGTCGGCGCGCGTGGGGACGCGGTCGCCGCCGCTGCCCTCGCGCCAGTAGCCGAGGATGTGCCGCACGAGCGCCTGCTGCGCCGCGATGGGCGTCACGACGTAGTAGCGCGCGACGCCGTAGGTGCGGGCCGAGCGCGCGATGTCGTGCACGTCGAGGTTGGTGACCGAGGTGGTGATGGTGGCGCCCTCGCGGTCGCGCACGGGGTGGTGCACGAGGGCGAGGTACACGCCGGGGCGCGCGTCGCTCATGGTTCGTCTCCGTCGAGCGCGGCGCGCTCCTTCGCGGTGAGCTGCACCCTCGCGAAGAGGTCGGGGCGCTTCTCGCGCGTGCGCCGCAGGGCGTGCCAGCGGCGCCAGCGGGCCACGCGCGCGTGGTCACCCGAGATGAGCGTCGGGGGCACCGGCGCCTCGCGAAAC
This sequence comes from uncultured delta proteobacterium, assembly GCA_903885885.1. Taxonomy (GTDB): domain Bacteria; phylum Myxococcota_A; class Polyangia; order Polyangiales; genus CAISKJ01. The sequence goes on along the minus strand of CAISKJ010001578.1, from coordinate 1,308 downwards.
ACCGCGGGGCGCGTGTACTGCGGGTACTCCAAGAGCCCTTCGTCGCCGTGCGATTCGCTCACCGCGCTCTCGGCGTTGCCGAGCACCCCGGGGAGGAGGCGCACCACCGCGTCGAGGATGGCGAGGGCCGCGGGCTCGCCGCCCGTGAGCACAAAATCGCCGAGCGAGATCTCGTCGTCGACGTAGGCGCGGATGCGCTCGTCGAAGCCCTCGTAGCGGCCGCACACAAGCGCGATGGCGGGCTTCGCGGCGAGCTCGCGCGCCACAGCCTGCGTGAACACCCTGCCCTGCGGGCACAGGAGCACGCGATGGGGCGGAGCTCCGGTCTCGGCGTGCGTCGGGAGGGACTCGAGCGCGGCCACGACGGGCGGCGCCATCATCACCATGCCGCTGCCGCCGCCGTAGGGCGTGTCGTCGACGGTGTGGTGCTTGTTGGTCGAGAAGTCGCGAATCTGAACGGGGTTAAAGCGCGCGAGGCCCTGCTCGACGGCGCGCCCCACGATGCTCGCCTTCGCGAAGGAGTCGAGGATCTCAGGGAAGAGCGCGACGACGTAGACGTCCATCAATCCTCGAAGGACGAAGGGTCGACGACGGCCGTGCGGCCCGCGACGTCGAGCGAGAGCACGACGGCGTCGGTGATCGGGAGCTCCAGCTCACCTTCGGCGGTGGCGATGACGAGCGCGTCGCAGGTCGGGTAGGCCTCGACGCGGGCCACCGTGCCCAGCGCCTTGCCCGCGGCGTCGCTCACGCGAATGCCCACGAGGTCGCAGTGGTAGTACTCGCCCTCTTCGAGCGGGGGAAAGTCTTTGCGCTGGAGCTCTACGGTCGCGCCCGTGAGGGCCTCGGCGGCCTCGCGCGCCTCGACGCCCGCGAACTGGATCACCAGCCCGCCGCCCTGATCGCTCAGGGCCTCGACGGTGAGCGCGCGCTTGACCCCATCGCGCAGCACCACGCGCAGCACGGCGCCGGGCACCACGGCCTCGGTGGCCTCGTTGTAGGGACGAAACCACAGGTCGCCCTTGAGGCCGCGGGCCTTGCCCAGCACGCCGAGGGCCACCCACTCCGACGATTCGGGGGCGCGATTCATGGATAGGCTCCGGTGCGACGCGGGCCGAGCGCCCGCGGCGGGGTCACTCTTCTTCGACGATGTTGAGCACCGCGCGGCGACCCGTGCGGGCGCACGCGGCCGACAGCACGCCGCGGATGGCGCGCGCGGTCTGCCCCCGGCGCCCGATGACCTTGCCCAGGTCGGTCGGGTCTACCCGGAGCTCGATCACGGGTGAGGGATGCCCCTCGACCTCGCGCACC
>CAISKJ010001577.1 GCA_903885885.1 uncultured delta proteobacterium | reverse complement strand
GGGGGCGTGACACGCGGGCACGAGCGCGCCGCCCGCGAGCACCGCCACGAGCGACGGAAAGCGCGCCGTGGCGAGCGCCGCGCGGGGCGCGCGCAGCGAGGGCGGGGGCGCGGCGGCGAGGGTGCGGGGCGGCGGCTTCGGTGCGTGGCGAGGGGTCATGGCGGTGCCTTCGAAAACATCCGACGGTCTCATGATCTTGGGGGGCGCGAAAGGCGGGGGGCCCATCGAGACGCCGACGACGGGCTGAACGGTGGTGTAGAACGGCGGGCACCGCGATGCGCTTGACCCGAATCGAACTCGAAGCCCTCAACGCGCGCCTCGAGGCGCGCTCCCCCGTCGAGATTCTCACCTGGGCGTGGGCGACCTTCGGGCGCCGCGCCGCGATCCTGTCGTCGATGCAGAAGGCGGGCGCCGCGCTGTGCCACATGGCCGACCGCGCGGGCCTCGGCCTCGACGTGGTGTTCGTCGACACGGGCGTGCTCCACGCCGAGACGCTGGCCACGCGCGACGCGCTCGCGCGCACGCACCGCCACCTCGCGGTGGTCACGCTGCACCCCGCGCGCACCTTCGCCGCGCAGACCCGCGACGAGGGCGTGCTGTACCTCACCGGCGAGGGCCAGGCGCGCTGCTGCGAGCTGCGCAAGAGCGAGCCGCTGCGGTCCGTGGCGGGCCGCTACGACGCCCTCATCTCGGCGCTGCGACGCGACGAGGGCGGCGGCCGCGCGAAGATCCGCGCGCTCGAGCTCGACCCGGAGATGAACGCGCTGCGGGTCCACCCCCTCGTAGGACTCTCGTCCCAGGGGCTCGACGCCTACGTGGCGTCGCACGCCGACGTGGCGCTCAATCCGCTGCATTCCATGGGGTTTCCAACGATCGGGTGCTTCCCCTGCACGACGCCCGTGCGCGCCGACGAGGGCGAGCGCGCGGGCCGCTGGCGCCACCTCGCCGACGTCGCCTACTGCGGCATCAACCCCACCGACCGCGCCGCGACGGCCGAACCCGCGATCGAGCTCGACGACCGCTACCGCGCGGTGCTCGTCGGGGCGTGAGCGGGTTGCGCGCGGCGGCTCACGACGTGTGACGTCGGCGCGCCGGTGAGGGCGCCGGTGAGCGTCTCGCGGTCGTCGATGGTGGCGCCCACGAGCGCGCCGTCGGCGCGCACGCGCAGGCGGTAGGCGTTGACGGGGAGCGACCCCGGCGCAGTGCTCGTGACGCCTCGCAGGTCGAGGGTGTTCGCGTCGGGGTGCCACACGCCCTCGACGCTCTCGCGCACCTGCTCGCCCGCGGGGGCCGACGGAGACTCGATCGCCGTCCACGCGATGTAGCCGCGCACGCTCGTGGGCCCGTCGTGGCTCAGCGCGAGCACGAAGCTCCACGCGCCGTCGTCGCCCGCGGCGCGGCCGCTCCACACGAGGCGCGCGTCGGCGGGCCACGGGAGCCGCTCCGTCGGGGGCACCGCGGCGGGCGGCGCGACGGTCGGCGCGGGCGCTGCAACTCGATGCGTCGCGGCGGTCGTCGGCAGCGCGGCGTCGGGGGCCAAGGGCTCGGCGAGGCCCGGCAGCGCGGCGTCGTCGGGCTCGCCCATGCCCGGCGCCGCGCCGTCGTAGGGGGCGACGGTGTCGTGGGAGACCTCGGCGCGCTCGTCGTCGAGGGCGAGCGCGAGCACGCCGCCGACGAGCGCGACGCCGAGCGCGACGCCGAGCATCACCATCGGCCACCGCGGGGCGCGCGCGCGACCGGGGATGGCCACGGTCTTCTCTTCGTCGAAGAACGCGAACGACACGGGGCGATCGTGCGTCTCGGGCGGCGCCGGGGGCATGGGCTGTTGCGGGAGCTGGGCCTGCGGCGCGGGCGGGAGCTGCGACGGGCGCGGTTCGATCGCGGGCGCGGCGGAGCGCGTCGCCCCCTCGCGGTACACGGGCGCGGAAGGGAGCGTCTGCATGCGCGTGGCGCGGGCCTGCAGCAGAAAGGCGACCTCGGCGTCGCGGCGCACGTCGCGCAGGGCGAAGGCCATCTCGTCGGCGTTGCGGAAGCGCCGCCGGGGGTCGCGCGCCACGCAGCGGGCGAACCACGCGTCGAAGCCGTCGGGGAGCGGGCGCTCGCAGCCGAGCTCGGCGGCGCGCTCCGACGCGGACGGGAGCGGCGACTCGACGAGCTCATCGAGGAACGCGCGCATCTCGACCACCGGGTTGCGCGCGCAGCACCAGTAGCTGTGACCCGCGAGCATGCGAAACGCGAGGAGCCCGACGGACCACACGTCGGTGGCCGGCGAGGCGTCGCCGCCGGTGGCCTGCTCGGGCGACATCCACAGGGGCGTGCCGAGGGAGGCGTCGTCGCGGTCGGCCTCGTCGGGCGCGCTCGCGGCGCTGAAGTCGAGGACCTTCACCGTGAAGGGCGCCGCGCGGGCCAGAAACACGTTGGCGGGCTTGAGGTCGCGGTGCACCACGCCGTGGTCGTGCACGGTGGTGAGGCCGAGGCAGAGCTGCTCGACGACGTCGAGGGCGTCGGCGGGCTCCATCGCGACGCCCACGCCGAGGCGCGAGAGGCGCTCGGCGAGCGTCTCGCCCACGAGGCGCTCGAAGGCGATCCAGTGGGCGTCGAGCTCGGCGTCGAGGCCCGCGCCGAGCACGGCGGGGCAGTAGGGGCCCGCGAGGCGCTCGGCGATGCGGGACTCGCGGAGAAAGTGCTCGCGCTCGCCCACGCCGCGGCGCTGCGCGTAGTCGAGGGCCTTGAGCGCGCAGACCTGCCCGGTGCTGCGCTGCGTGACCTCGTAGAGCACCCCGAGGTCGCAGCGCACGATGCGGCGCAGAATGGTGAAATCGCCCGCGACGACGGTGCCCGGGCGCAGCTCCGTGGCGGCGCTCGCGTCGACCACGGTGTCGCCCATGAGGTAGGCCCGGCGGCGCGAGGGGATCAGCGTCGGCGACACCTCCTGCGCGGGACGATCGCGCTGCGGCGCGCGCGCGGTCGGGACCTCGCCGGACTGCTGCTGCGGATCTCGGCGCTGCATCGGGTCGTCCACGAACGAAGCACTCCTCGCCGCGCCGTCGTCGCTCGGAGGAGCGTCACCGTCGGCCGCGGCGCCATGAGAAAGAAACGTACATGGTGGCCCCCGCGCCTGTACAGCGCTCCGGAACAGGGCGCGGCCGCGCGAGCGTTCTCTGCGCGACAACCAGATGGTGATAGCGTCCGCCGCGCGCGATGAGACCCTCCGCAACGCCTCCTTCTCGCGGTCAACGCCCGTGAGCCACGCCGCGCTGCTCGCCCGCATCCGCGGCGCCCTCGCGTCGGTGATCACCGGGCGCCCCGACGCCGTCGAGCGCCTCCTCCTGGGG
>CAISKJ010001576.1 GCA_903885885.1 uncultured delta proteobacterium | reverse complement strand
GGCCTGCTCGGGCGACATGTACGACGGGCTGCCGACCATGGAGTGGGCGCGCGTCATGTCGCCGCCGACGATGCCCGTGAGGTCTTTGATCACCCCGAAGTCGAGGAGCTTCGGCTCGACCACGCCGGGCCGCTTCGCGACGAGAAAGATGTTGCCCGGCTTGAGGTCGCGGTGCACCACACCCTGGTCGTGCACGGCCCCGAGCGCCGACGCGATCGGCACGAAGAGGTCGGCCACGGCGCGCACCGGGAGGGCGCCCTCGCGCTCGAGGCGCGCGAGGAGCGTCTCGCCCTCGAGGTACTCCATCGCCATGAAGTAGTGCCCGTCGTGCTCGCCGATGTCGAACACCTGCATCACGTGGGGGTGCTCGATGGCGCCCGCGATCATGGCCTCGCGCTCGAAGCGCCGCAGGTCGTCGCCGCTGTGGCCGAGCGCGCGGTGCAGCACCTTGAGGGCCATGCGCTTGGCCACCGACGTCTTGATCACCTCGTAGACGGAGCCCGCCGCGCCCTGCCCCAGCAGCCGCACGATGCGGTAGTCGCCGAGCTGCGCGCCGGGCGCGAGCGCCCCGTCGAGGTTCATAGAAAACACCTTCGCACCCGGTCGTCGCGCGCGTCAACGGACGCCTCGCGCGGGAGCGGCGAAGCTCAGAAGGGATCGCGGCGCACGGCGGCGGCCACCTCGGGGAGGTAGCTGCGCCCGTCTTCGAGGGCCGTGTATCCGAGCGCCGCGCGCGAGGTGAGCCCGAAGGAGTAGGGCCGGGCGACCGTGCCGTGGATCCGCTCGGTGCGAAGCACCAACACCTGCCGACCGTTCACGGTGGTGAGCTGATACGCGGGCTCTTCGGGGGGCGCGGCGGCGGGCGCCGACGGCGCGGTCGAGGTGGGAGCAGGCTGCGCGAAGCACGCGGCCGAGGCCGTCGTGAGCGCGCTCGCGACCAGGATCGATGCGAGGATCTTCATGCGCGCATACGACGTGCGCGCCGGCCCCTTGGATCTACCGCGCGGCGATCCAGCGCACGGTGACGGGGGCGGTGGCCGCGAGCCGCAGCGCGCTGCCCGCGAAGCGCACCGGGAGTTCGACGGCGAGTTCGCGCTCGCCCGCGGGCACGTCGACCTCGACGTTGGGGAGCAGCGTGAGGCGCGCGGGCGCCGCGGCGCTCACCGCGAGGTAGAGCCGCCGATAGCCCGGGGCGCGATCGCCGCGCTCGCCGCCGCGCAGCGCGTACGAAGCGGGTCGCGGCCCCACGACGCGTGCGATCGTCGAGCCCGCGAGGTGGCGCCCGGGCTCGCCGAGCGGTGCGAGCAGCGGCCCCACATCGGGCAGCGGGTCGACCGCGACGAGCCCCTCGCGCACGCGGGCCACGAGGTCGGGGGCGCCCAGCGATTGGAGGGCCCCGAGGATCGCACGCACCGAGAGGGGGTAGCGCTGCGTGGCGAGCGCGGCGCGCAGCGGGTCGAGGGCGCGCGCGTCGCCGAGGGCGGCGAGGCCGTCGGCGGCGCGGGGCGCGAGCCGTACGTCGTCGAGGAGCGTGACCCACGCGGGCAGCGCGGCGCGGTCGTTGAGCGCGCGCAGGGCGTCGACGGCCTCGTCGCGGCGCGCGTCGGAGCCGCCCGTGTGTTGATCCACGCCGCGAGCACGGGCACGGCGCCGTGGTCGCCGAGGCGCGAGAGGCCG
>CAISKJ010001575.1 GCA_903885885.1 uncultured delta proteobacterium | reverse complement strand
GAGAAGCGCCACCCACGCTGCCAGCGCAGCGCGCACGACCCGCGGGCGCCGAGGCCCACCAGCGCGGCCGCCACGGTGGGCGCGAGCGCGCGCTCGAGGAAGAGGTCGTCGTACTCGGCCTCGTTGATCTCGAGCGCGAGGCACACGCCCGGGCCGAGCGCGCGCACGCCCGCCGCGCGCACCGAAGCTGCCGTGATGGCCCGCGCGTACTCGGGCACCTCGACGCGGGGGCCCTCGACGTGGAGGCCGTAGGCCCAGAAGAGCTGCGCGCCATCCCACGTGGCGCTGCCGATGTGAGCGCCGTCGCGCGTGGCGAAGTACCAGGTGCCGTATCCGCGGCGAAGGAGCCGCCGCAGGAGGGGCGACGCGACCAGCAGCGCAACGAGCGTGACCACCGCGAACGACGCCGCGTCCGATGCCGCGTGGAGCGCCGTCGTCGAGGAGAGCGCGACGAGCAGCAGCGCGAGCGCGACGGGCGTGGCGCCGTGGACGCCGCGGGTAACCTGCCACCAGCGCACGCCCTCGGCCGTGCGGCCGCATCCCTCGCACGCCGTCTGCGGGCGCGAGGGCGGGCGCGCGTGGCCGCAGTAGATGCAGAGGCCTTCGGGGGTCATTGCGACGCGTGAGACTATCGCACCGCCGCGTGTGGAGGGACGCGGCGCCGTGGTACGGCGACGACACGATTCGCCAGAATTGCTTGCTGTAAGGGCGTTTGCGCGGCGGCATGGGCGCTGCACAACGTCGGGGCAGAGCGGCCTTCGGGGCGCGCTCGGAGGGTGATTCTCATGGCATCGACCGCGGTGACGATCTCGATGAGCTTTACGGCGCTGGTGATCTCGGGGCTCGCGATGTGGCGCGCCGACTCGCACGCCTCGACGCGTGAGCCCGCGCGTTCGCGGGTGATCGCCGCGGCGCCCGCTGCGGTGGCGGCGCCGGTGGTGGCGCCGGTGGTGCGGGCGGCGGTCGAGGCGCCTGCGCTGGGTTCGCCCGTGCGCGGCCTCGCGGTGCGCCGCCTCGTGGTGGGCACCGGGGTCGAGAACCGCGAGGCCGTCGGGCACGCGAGCGAGTACGAGATTGCGCCGGGGCAGCGCTTCTGCGCGGTGGTCGAGATGGCCAACGAGGGCGACACCCGCCAGGTGCGCGTGCGCTTCGAACCCGACGGCGACGCGCGGCGCTCGGTGGGCTTCGTGCGGCTCGCGGTTCCGTCGACGCAGCGCTATCGCACGTGGGGGTGCACCGAGCGGGTGCAGGCGCCCGGCACCTGGAGCGCCGTGGTCGAGACCGTCGACGGCCGCGAGCTCGCGCGCGACGTGTTTACCGTGCGCTGAGCGAGGCTCTGGTCTGTTGCGAGCGTGGCGCCGGGGCTACGAGCCCGCGGCGTGACGCACGACGCGTTCGAAGAGTGAGCCGACGAGGGCGCCCGCGAGTACGGCCGCGAGGAGGAGCCCGACGACGCGGAGCGCCCAGCGCTGCGTGGCGCTCCGGGGAGCCTCGGGGAGCTTCGCGGTGGCGGCCATGGGGCGCCGCGCCTGCTTCTCGCGCGTGCCGCTGGCGCGGCTTGCGGCGGGCCGCGCCGAGCGGTGGCGCACGGTGTCGGCGAGGTCGCGCGGCAGTGGGCGCAGGGGCTTCATGTCGGTGGCGAGGTGCCAGTCGGGGATGGCACCATCGTCGGGCGGAGGCGGCATGAGGACGTCGCTGCCGGCGAACGCGTCGCCCAAGGAGTCAGCCTGCGCACGCGCGTTGTTCAGGTAGACCGAAGGCGGGAGCGAGGAGTTCGGGAGGGCGCTCATTGGTGTTATCCCTATCAACGACGGGCACAGGGTCGGGCTTGACCCGAATTCGAATTGGAACCCCAAGAATGGCGCCGTGATAGCGTCGCGGACCACGGCGATCCCATGTTCGACTCTTCGTTGATTCCGCTCGTGCAGCGCCTCGACCGTGACCCCGAAGACCACGAGGCCGTGCAGCTTTTGTGGCGCGCGCTCTCGGAGCGGGGTGAGTTTCAGACCCTCGCCGTGCTCGCTGAAAAGGTGGCGGCCCGGCGTCGTGACCCCGCCACTGCGGCCGAGCTGTTGCACCGCGCGGCCGAGCTGTGGTCGCGCGAGATCGGCCGCGACGAGCGGGCCGTTCCGCTGTGGCAGAAGGCCCTCGAGCTCGACCCGCAGCACGACGCCGCCGCGTCGGGCCTCGCCGGGGCCTTCGTGCGCGCGGGGCGCTCCGACCTCGCCGCGCCCCTTCATCGCCGCGTGCTCGAGCGCACGCAAGACCAGCGGCGCAAGCTCCCGATTCTCGAACAGATTTCGGTGATGCGCGCCGAGGCGGGCGACGCCCTGGGCCAGGTCGAGGTGCTGCAAGAGATCGTGTCGCTCGACCTCCCCGTGGCCGCTACGGTCGAGCATCGGCGCGCGCTCGCGAGGCTCCTGGTGCAGCGCGCCCGCGCCGCGCAGAGCGACAGCGACGCCGATACGCACCCCGACGTGCGCGAAGCCGCCCGCATGCTGGGCACCATCGCGCGCGAGGGGGGCACCTCGCGGGCGCCCGACTTCGCCGCCGCGGCCCTCGCCCTGTGGCCCGGCGAAGAGAACGCCTTCACCATTTTGCAGTCGACCCTCTCGCTGCGGCACCTCGAGCTCGCCACGCTGCGCATCAAGTTTCTGGCGGCCAACCCCGGGAGCCGCATGGCCTCGCAGGTGCGGGGCGACCTCGCCGACGGGTACCTCGCCGCGGGCCGCGTCGACGACGCCATCGCCGTGCTCGCCGCGTCGGTGGCCGAAGACCCGAGCGCCTCGTCGCGCCTCGCGCGGCTCTACGAGCGCACCGGGCGCCACAAAGACCTCGCGGCGCTGCTCGCCGAGACGGCCCTCCCGAGCGATCGCAAGGCCCGCCTCGTGCTGCTGCGTCGGCGGGCGACGGCGCACCGCGCGGCGGGCGATCGCAAGGCACTGCTGGCCTCGCTGCGCGACGTGCTCGCCGACGCGCCCGCGGACCCCGAGGCCCTCGCCGAGGTCGAGCGCGACTGCCGCCTGCAAGGCAATCACGGCGAGCTGCGCGCGCGCCTGCACGCCGCCGCGGCGGTGGAGGGCGTCGACCCCGCGCAGGTGGTGAAGTGGCTCCGCGAGGTGGCCCAGCTCGCCGAGCGCGCGGGCGACTACGACGACGCGCTCGCCGCGCTGGAGCGGGCCGCGGCCCTCGCGAGCGACGCCGAGGTCGACGAGGTGTACGACGCCATGGGGCGCATCTTGTCGCACCTCGACCGGTGGGACGAGCTCCTCGAGCGCGTGTCGGCGCGCGCGCGGCTCGCGCCCGACGCGGCGGCGCGGCGTCGGTGGTGGCTCCTGTGGGTCGACGCGCAGCGCAAGCACCGCCCCGACGCGGCGCGCGAGGCCGAGGTGCTCTCGGCGCTCGTGCTCGACGACCCCAGCGACGACGGCGTGGCGCTCGCGCTGGCCGACGCGTACCGGCGCGCGGGCGACGTGGCGGGCGTCGAGGAGGTGCTGCGGGGGCTCGTCGCGCGCGCGACGCCCGAGAACGCGGGCGCGCGGTGGAGCCAGCTCGCGGGCCATCGCGAGCAGCTGGGCGACGCGGCGGGCGCCCTCGAGGCGTGGCGCCAGGCGCGCTCCATCGATGCGTCGCAGGCGATGGCGTGGGCGGCCGAGGAGCGGCTCCTCGAACAGACGGGGCAGCGGCGCGAGCTGCTCGATGTGCTGATCGCCCACGCGGGGCACCCCACGGCGGCGGGGCGTCGCGCGGGCGACCTCTTCACGCGCGCGGCCCTCCTCGCGCGGGAGCTCGAGCTCGGCGGCGAGGCGGCGCGGCTCGCGGAGCGCGCGCTGAAGTTCGTTCCCGACGACGCGGCGCTGCAGGCGCTCGCGAGCGGGCAAGCGGCGGAGCCCGAGGCCGAGAAGGAGCCTACGCGCGAGGTGCTGGTCGAGGCGGGCGACGACGAGTCGGTGCCGCTCTCGCTGCTCGAAGACGACCTCGCGGGCGAGGGGATGGAGCGCGACACGGGCGAGTACGACGTGGTGATCCCCGAGGAGACGAGCGGCGTCTTCTCGAACGAGGAGGCGCTGCACGACACCGGGGAGCACACGCCCGCCGAGGGGATGCGCTTCGCCGACGGGGACTTCGAAAGCGCCCACGCGGTCGAGGGCGACGCGCCCGAAGAGACCGTGACGCGCGAGCGCCTGGCCCTCACGCCCGAGGTCGACGCGGTGCGCACGCGCGAGATCATCGTGCCGGGGCTCCTCGACGTGCGCGCGCGCCCCCACGACGACCTGGTGCTCGCCGAGGAAGAGACCGTGACGCGCGAGCTGCAGGCGCTCGTCGAGCCCGCGGCCCCCGCGGCCGTCGAGGAGCCCACGCGGCCGCTCCAGTCGGCGCTGCGCGAGGTGCGCGCCGAGATCGCGCGGCAGTCGGCGGCGCCGCCCCCCATCGTTCCTCTTCCCGCGCGCCGTGAAGAGCCCGAGG
>CAISKJ010001574.1 GCA_903885885.1 uncultured delta proteobacterium | reverse complement strand
CGCCACCGCGTCGGCGAGCCCCTGCGAGAAGCCTGAGCCCTCCTCGAGCATCTCGTCGCGCAGCGAGCCGTCGCTCTTGGCGATGCGCGACACGAAGCGCTTGGGCGGCGGCAGCACGGCCTGCGAGCTCACCATCACCGCGTGCATCGCCTCGATGTGCGCGCCGTCGAGCTTCGGCGCGAGCGTGAGCGGGTCGACGCCCGCGCGCTGGCAGAGCTCGTCGGCCACCGCGTCGGTCACGCGCGAGAACTCGCTCACGAGCGTGGCGTGCACCGTGCGGTTGCCCGCCTCGTGGAGGATCTTGATGAGCATCCCGAGCTCGACGCCGTGCGGGTGCGGCTTGATCTCCTGCGCCTCGGGCGGCAGCGTTTCGGCGACGCGCGGCCAGTGCACCGACGCGCCGCGCGGGGGCTTGTAGGTGAGCTCGAGGTGGGGGTTGGCCACGACGGTCTGCTCGAGGTACGCGTCGACGCTCGTGCGCCCGCCGCGGTAGAGCCCCGTGAGCTCGATCTCCACGGCGGTGCCGTGGTCCTTCTCCCACGGCACGGTCTTGTCGCGATCTTTGTTGAGCACCTCGGGGTTGTTGGTGCGCGCGTCGATGCGCACCTCGAGGCGCCACGCCGGGCGGCCCTCGCCGATCTTGCTCACGATCACCACAGGGCGCCCCGTGGTGAGCTGGCCGTACATGCCCGCCGCCGAGATGCCGATGCCCTGCTGCCCGCGCGACTGGCGCAGGCGGTGAAACTTCGAGCCGTAGAGCAGCTTCGCGAAGATCTTCGGAATCTGCTCTTTCACAATGCCAGGGCCGTTGTCTTCGACGCGCACGCGGTAGCGCCCCTCGGAGACCTCTTCGATCTGCACGATGAGCGACGGGAGGATGCCCGCCTCTTCGCAGGCGTCGAGCGCGTTGTCGACGGCCTCTTTGATCGTCGTGAGAAGCGCCTTGGCGGGGTTGTCGAAGCCGAGCAGGTGGCGGTTCTTGGTGAAGAACTCGCTCACCGAGATGTCGCGCTGCTTGGTCGCCATCGCCTCGGCGGTGGAGCGTCGACCCGTCGTCGTCGTGGTGGGCGCGGCGACTGTGATTTCGTCCGCGATGCCGTCCGTCGTCATGCGTCGTTCCTCGTGTGAGAAGCGGAATAAGATATCACTGAACACCCGTCAAGCTACGCACCCGAACGAGTGACGTAGCCCGTCACTCACCCCTCGGCAGCGACGGGGGCGGGGGCGTTCAGGTGCACGAGCGCGATGCCCAGCCGGTGGGCCACTTCGAAGATGCGCTGGTCGCGGTAGAACTCGCCGAACACGATGCGCCTGATGCCCGCGTTGGCGATCATCTTGAAGCACTGCCAGCACGGCGAGGCGGTGACGTAGATGCTCGCGGCCTCGATGCGCACGCCGTTGCGCGCGGCCTGGATCACCGCGTTGGCCTCGGCGTGGATGGTCCGCACGCAGTGGCCGTCTTCCATCATGTGGCCGACCTCGTCGCAGTGCTCGAGGCCGCCGACGGAGCCGTTGTAGCCCGTCGCGAGGATGGTGCGTCCGCGCTCGATCACGGCGCCGACGTGCTTGCGGTCGCAGGTTGCGCGCGACGCGACCGTCACGGCGATCTGCATGAAGTACTCGTCCCACGAGGCCCGTTGCGTGTGTTCGGTCATGTGCTCTGCGCGGGGATACCGCGCGGCGTGGCGCGAGCGCTAAATAGGTGCCCCTGAGGCGACAGAATGGGAATCGTCGCCTGAAATGCGGGGCGCCGAAGCGTGTGCGTCTACGGTCGCAGGGAACCTTCTGTGAGGTCCTCGGATGCACCGTAGAAATCCAACGCGGTCCCCCGGTCCTTCGCGCAGCCGCCACGTACCCTGGCGCTTCGCAGGACCCCTCCTGGCCGCCCTCGCCTGGCTCACCCCAGGCTCGGCGACCGCCCAGCCCCTGCCGTCCACGGAGAACCCCGCGCCCTCTACGCAGCGGCCGCCCTCACGGGTGATCGCGCGCGAAGAGCCCGCCGTGGTGCGATCCGAGAACGCGGAAGAGGCCGGGTTTCTCTCCACCGTGCCGATGCAGATCAACGGCGCGCGCGGCCCCGCCGCGCAGACCGGACGTCGCATCGACATCGACCTTCGCGACGCAGACATTCACAACGTGCTCCGCCTCCTCGCCGAGGTGGGCAACGTCAACATCGTCACCTCCGACGATGTGACGGGTAATGTCACCATCCGCATGCACAACGTCCCGTGGGACCGCGCGCTCGAGGTCATTCTCGCCGCGCGCTCGCTGGGCATGCAGCGCGATGGCAACATCATTCGCATCGCCCCGCAGTCGGTGCTCGACAAGGAGCGCGAGCTCGCCATCGAGCGCGCCAAGCAGAACCAGCAGCTCGAGCCCCTCGAGACGCGGCTCATCCCCGTGAGCTACGCCCTCGGCAGCGAGATCTCTCCACGCGCGCGGGAGCTCCTCTCGGGCCGCGGGACGCTCTCCGTCGACGACCGCACGAACGTCCTCATCGTGCGCGACACGGCGCCCAACCTGAACCAGATCGAGCAGCTCGTACGCTCGCTCGACACGCAGACCCCGCAGGTGCTCATCGAGGCGCGCATCGTCGAGGCGACGAGCCAGTTCTCGCGCGACATCGGCATCCAGTGGGGCGGCGACGGGTCCTTCGCGCAGGCGTCGGGTAACCCGACGGGCGTGGTGTTCCCCAACAACGTGAGCTTCGCGGGCGGCGCCTCGGACGCCAACGCGCCCACGGCGGGCCTCTCGCCCACCTCGCAGCGCGTCGCGGTGCCCAACTACACCGTGAACCTCCCCGCCGCGGTCGGAACCGGCGCCGGTGGCGCCGTCGGCTTCGCCCTCGGGTCGCTCTCGCAGAACCTCAACCTCAACGTGCGCCTCTCGGCCGCGGAGAGCTCGGGCGTGCTGCGCATCGTGAGCTCGCCGCGCATTCTCACCCTCGACAACCGCGAGGCCACCATCGCGCAGGGCACGCTCATCCCCTTCTCGCAGGTGAGCGCGGCCGGCGTGCAGACCGCCTTTCAAGAGGCCAAGCTGCAGCTCCGCGTGCGGCCCCACGTGACCGCCGACGGCTCGGTCTCGCTGCACGTTCGCGTGACCCGCGACGAGCCCGACTTCAACAACACCGGCGCCCGCGGCGACCCCACGATCCTCAAGCGTGAGGCCGAGACCGACCTGCTCATTCAAGACGGTCGCACCGCGGTCATCGGCGGCATCTACACCCGCAACACCGGTCGCAACGTGGAGCAGGTGCCCTTCTTCGGTGACATCCCGATCCTGGGCCTCCTCTTTCAGCGCCGCCGCACGACCGACCGCCGCTCCGAGATGCTGATCTTTCTCACGCCGCGCATCGTGAACCGCGCCGAGTCGCTCGGCCGCTGACGCCCCGCGGCGCCCTCCGCCTGCGCACTTAGCCCCCGCTTCGACTCCTCCGCCCGCGCCGCGCCGTCACCCGACAGCGCGTCGCGGGCGGAGCCCATTTGGGCCCCGCGTCGCCCCTCCCGAAGCCGCACACCAGAGCTCCAGCGAGGCCCCGCGCTGCGCCGAAAACTCGCGGGCGCGAGGCCATTGCACTATCGTAGCTCCATGAGTGCGATGTCTCGTCTCTCCTCTCAGACCCTTCGTTCGTTGCTTGCCCTGGGCGTGCTCTCGGCGGGCGCAGGCTGCGCGGACAACGAGGTGTCGGTCTACATCCGCGCGATGAAGTCCCCCGTCGTCTCGGGGGTCATCTGCACGCTCCCCAGCGATCCGTCGACCCCGTCGCTCAACGAGGGCGTGCTCGACCTCGCCTTCAAGACCACCTATCACCTCGCGCCGCTCATTCAGAGCAACATCTTCTCGCGCGCCGACATGACGGCGAACCGCACCGAGTCGAGCCACCTCTTCATCGAGGGCTTCATCGTCGAAGCGCACGAAGACTCGCCCGACGGTCCCCTCATCTCGGGCAGCGGCTTCACCAACCCCTTCACGGTGTACCAGTCGCTCTCGGTGATCCCCGGCGTGGGCGGCCAGCCGGGCACGGGCGTGGCCTTCTTCGAAGCGCTCCCGACGCAGATCGGCCAGGCCCTCTACCAGGAGGTGTGCGTCACGCGCGGCGGCATCACGCGCCCCGCGGGCCTCGACGCGCGCTGCCCGGTGCCGCTCTACAACCCTCGCGTGTCGAAGCGCATCATCCTCGGCGTGTCGGCCTTCGGTCACACGGGCGGCGGCATCTCGGTCGAGACGCCGAAGTTCAACTTCCCCGTCACGGCCTGCTGCGGCTGCCTCGTTCAGTTTCCCGCGGCGATGTCGGCGATGGCCTCGGGCACCAGCGATGCCGGCGCCACGCGCGTCGTGCCGGTGTGCAACCCCGGCGCGGTGGTCGCGGGCCCCGCGCAGTGCCCGAACATCACCGGACAGGATTTCGCCGTCGACTGCAACTTCTGCTCGACGTCGCAGCCGTCGCTCTGCCAGCCCTTCGGCTTCGTGCCCTCGACGGCGCCCGCCACCCTCACCTGCAACTGACCCCCGCCGTCGCTCGCCGCGCGCCCTCCGACGGAGGCGCGTGCGACAAGCGACCGCAGGGTGCGCCCGCCTTGCTCACGGCCCATCGTCGACGTCGGTCGCCGGCTCGCCCAGCCACCGCTGGATCGTCCGGCGGTCGATGCCCAGCATCCGCGCGGTGCGCTTCTTGTTGCCGCCGTTGCGCTCGAGCACGCGGCGCACGTAGGCCATGGTGAGGTCGTCGAGGGTCATCTCGCGCTCGGCCGCGGCGCTCAGAAAGTCGGGCGCCGACGTCTGCTGCAGCGTAACCGGCAGGTCTTCGGGGGTGATCCACTCGTCGCGCGCGAGGGCCACGGCGCGCTCGACGGCGTTCTCCAGCTCGCGCACGTTGCCGGGCCACGCGTAGCCCTCCATGCGCTTGAGCGCGGCCCCCGAGAAGCCCTTGAGCCCCCTGCCCGCGCGCTCGTTGAACTTGCGGAGGAAGTGCTCCGCGAGGGGGCGCAGGTCTTCGGGCCGGTCGCGCAGCGGGGGCACGCCCACCTCGATCACCGCGAGGCGGTAGAAGAGATCCTCGCGAAATCGACCTTCTTTTACGGCCTTTCGAAGGTCATGATGCGTGGCCGCGACGACGCGCACGTCGACGGGCTCGGCCTTCGAGGCGCCGAGGGGGCGCACCTCGCGCTCCTGCAACACGCGGAGGATCTTGGCCTGCAGCGTCATCGGGAGGTCGCCGATCTCGTCGAGAAACAGCGTGCCCCCGTCGGCCTCTTGAAAGAGACCCTGACGGTCGGAGCGCGCGTCGGTGAACGCCCCGCGGCGATACCCGAAGAGCTCGCTCTCGAGCAGCGTGTCGGGGATGGCCGCGCAGTTGACGGCCACGAAGCGCCGCGCGCGGCGTCGCCCCTCGCTGTGGAGGGCGCGCGCGACGAGCTCCTTGCCCGTGCCGCTCGGCCCCGTGATGAGCACCGTCGCGAAGCTGTCGGCCACGCGCCGCACGAGGTCGATGATCTCCGCGAGGGCGCGGCTGCGGCCCACGATGCCCGCGACGCCGAAGCGCTCGCCGAGCTCGGAGCGGAGCCGCGAGACCTCGTCGCGCAGGGCCGAGTGCTCGAGCGTGCGCTCGACCGCGAAGCGAAGCGTCTGCGGTTCGAAGGGCTTGGTGACGAACTCGTAGGCGCCCACGCGGACGGCGCGCACCGCCGTCTCGATGTTGCCGAAGGCCGTCACGGCGATTACGCCGATGCGAGGGTCGTGGCGGCGCGCCCACTCGATGAGCTGGAGGCCGTCGACGCCCTCCATGCACACGTCGGTGACCAGGAGATCGGGCGGAGATTGTTCGATCGAGGCCATGGCGGCGCGGGCGTCGTGCACCGCCGTCACGTCGTGGCCGCGGCCGCGCAGAAGCTCGACGACGAAGACGGCGAGGTCGACGTCGTCGTCGACCACGAGGATGCGCACCTTGCGAGAGAGGTTGGTCGGCATGCGTGTGAGCGAGGGAGGGGTGTCGAGCGGCATCGGAGGAAGCCCGATTGCAATCCGCAGACCGCCGCGTCGAAGTTACCTACCGCGCCCCTCGTACAAGCAACACCATCGAGGGTGGACGAACTTCGCCCATTGCCGCATCGCATCATCGAGGAGCGCTGTCATGAGTGGAAATCGGGGTTTGATCTCAGGGCGATCCGGTAGCACCATCGCAAGAATGACGACGCGCGCGCGGCTCACGACAGGCTCTCTCACCGTGGCGCTCCTCCTCCTCGGGGCGCCGGCCGCGGCGCAGCGTCGGGGGCCCGGGCTCTTCGCGGGCACGTTTTCGGTCACCTCGAACACCACCGTGACGGTGACGTCGCCCATCTCGACCACCGAGTCGCGCGTGACGCACGAGCGCGCCGAGGTGCGGGCGGGCTCGCGCGCCGACATGGCGATTCATGTGACCAACGAGCGAGGCGAGCGCTGCGTGCTCGAGGGCAACCTGTCGGGCGACGCCTCGGTGGCGCTCCTCGCGGGGCAGCACTGCGCCATGACCGACCCGGTGCGCAACCTCCGGATGAACCTCACGCTCCGCAGCGGCTCGGGGTCGATCGCGGGGTCGCACCTCAGCCTGCGTATGTCGTGGGGCGTGGCCACCAACGCGGGCTTCATCGACGTGCTCGGCACCGCTTCGCAAGAGACCTCGGGTAGCCGCACGGGGGGCGGTCCGGTCGCGGTGCCTCCGGGCGCGGCCCCCAGCGACCCGACCCCCATGGTCGTCACAGCTCCTGCGCAGCCCGCGCAGCCCGTGGTGGGCTCGGCGCCCACGCCCTACCTCGGGATGGACCCGCCCGTCGCTGCCACGAGCCGCAGCCGCCGCGGTCGTCGCGGTCGCGCCGCGCCCGCCAGCGAGGGCGTCGTGATGACCGGGGCGATCCCCGTGACGCCCACGCCCGTCGCGCCGCCCGTGCCCGTCAACGAGGCGCCCATCTGGGGGCTTCCCACCGACCTGAGCATGACGCCCGCGCCCGCACCGAGCGCCCCGATGGCCCCCGCGGCCCCCGTCGCGCCCGTTGCCCCGATGGCGCCGATGGCCCCCGCCGCGCCTGTCGCGCCTGCGGCCAACACCCCTGCCCCCCTGTGGGGCTCGGCGACGCCCGGCGCACCGCCGTCGGGCCTCGGCGCGCCGCAGCCCGTGCCGCAGGGCGGTGGTGCAGCGCCCATGTTCGGCGCACCGCAGAGCGCGCCCTCGACGGCCCTCGGCGCCCCGAGCACCAACACCACCCCGTGGGGCGGCTTTGGCGCCCCGCAGCCTGCCGCTGCGCGCCCGCCCGCGCCCGGTGTGGGCAGTCCCCTCGTCGTGTTTGGTG